>CADCDW010000026.1 GCA_902800325.1 uncultured Lachnospiraceae bacterium | reverse complement strand
TCTAGTGGTCACAAGGTGCTCCCAAGCATGAGAATCCGTCATGATTTCAGGGTGCTCTCAAGCGTGAGAAGGGGTGCTCCCAAGCGTGATAATATTCACCACACTGACCGAATCCTTCTCCATAGCAAACATACCTATCTTTTCAATCATGTCATCAATCGCTTTGTTTGCTTCAGTGTGGACATCAAGGTTTCCCTTTTTCTTCTCCTCATTCAGATAATTCATTATCGTATCAAGCTGCTTACCGTCCTCTTCCTTTAAGTAATCCTCAAAGGTTGTCACTCTGCCCTTGCTCAGCTTCTGTACCATCATGTTTACTCGTGGAACTGCCTCACTATGGAACAGGATTTCAGCCTTACCCTGCTCTTTGTTGACCGGAGGTAATACGGAATATAATATTCCATACTTCTTAGCCATATTCTTGACTTTCTTCATATCCTCCATGTCAAACTGAAACACCTGCAGGTCTCCACCTTTCATAAGCAGGCTTCTCATATTCGTTTTTCCTATCGACTTCTCGTAATCAAGCAGACCTTTGAATAAATCAGCCATTTTCTGCATCGCACTGATACCACCGCTTCCGATCTTCATAGCAACCTCTACGCCCTCAAAAGCAACTCTGATAATCTGTACCGCTTCTTGTATTTCCTCTGCCATAACATCCCCTCCTTACACAAAATATCCCATTTGGTTTTGAAGAGCAGCCATCTCAACTACTTCCTTCATAATCTTTGCATCACATCTGCTCTTAATAATGGTACAGAGCTGATCCTCTCTCAAGTTAAGTTCCATCCCATGTCTGATCTGAGCGATCTGTTCAACCGTAAGCTCTCCGGCAAGAGCTCTGTCAACCATGTCTCGCTGTGATTTCTTCTTAAAAACCAACGCACTGCCAACTGCCATAACACCTCTTCTTCTGCGTGTCATTACTTCCAATGGTTGAGCAGATACCACCTGACCGCTACTATCAGTCATAATCCTTGAATAAGAAACAGGAATATCACTCTTTGCCACTTTAGTTTCCTCCTCTATCTGTTGGACAGGCATATCCGGAACAGGCTCCGTCTCCTTAGCCTTTACTTCGTTGTTCGTGTCTGCCTTTTCTTCACTTCTTACTTTCGCTCTATCTTCAAGCTCTTTAATCTTCTTTTCATACTCTTCCTTGACCTTAAGCTCCGCACGCTTCAATTCTCTGATACGGTTTTGCTGCTCCTCCATCTCCGCATCCTTTGCCTGAAGCTGCTTCTCCTTTTCTTCAAGCTTCGCTATATATTCCTCTCTGATCTTATCCTCCATGTGAACGGTATTATTCTTCTCAGCCTCAAGCATCTGCTCATGCTTTTCCATCTGCTCACTAATACCCTTGACCATGTTCTGCATTCCGGTAAGTAGCTCTATAACATCGTCCGGTAAGAGGGCAGATTGTGCCACCGGCTGAGCAGGACTGTCAGTTTCCTCTGGAACAGTCTTACTGTCATCCTCCACCGTTTTCTTATTATCCGTCTCCGGATGTTCCTGAACAGGCTCGGCAACTTCCTCCACCTTTTCGTCTACAACTTCCTCTACGGTTTCATCTGTCTCCTCTACCTGCTCTGGATTAACATCTTTCTTATCCTTATCTCTGGATAAATATCTGCTGCAACTATCCGCCATCTTGATAAATCTGTCACTACGGTTACTCTCCACATATGGCTCAATCATCGCAAACGGTACACCATTAACGGTGTATTCATATATGGCTCTTAACCCGTCATCTTCTACCTTATGCTGCATCATAAAAGCAATCTTCTCCTTTGGCACTCCGGCATGCAGACACTTTGATATAAGTTTCATTCTCTCTACGCTAATCTTTCTCTTGTAATAAACCTCCACATCCGAAACGGATAATCCACTGCACAAATCCTTTTCAATCAATGCAAGAACTTCCTTTTTCGGACATTCTCTTTTTCTAATCTGCTCTAACGCTGCTGAAATATCTGCGATACTTTCCATGTAAGTCACCTCCATAAAAATAACAGCCTATCTGACCTTTGGCTGTTTCTCTAATTTCTTATCTTCAATTTCCTGTTTCCTGCCAATTTCTTCCTCTTCAAGATCTCTGATAATGGTCTCCGCAATATGCACCTTGCTTGATGCATCTTTTATAATATCCTGATAACGCTTAGTTTCGCTATCGTAATGCTCCCGTAACCGAAGCACTTCATCATATGAATAGCCCTCCTTAGCAAGTTCTTTACTAAGTTCGTCCCATCTTAAGTGTTCCTCTTCAAAATATTTGTCTCCATTTTGATAAGCCTGCTTCGCAGCATATAATCGTTCCATGACAGATACCTTTTGAAACAGGCTCTTGCACTTTCTCTTTGTGGCATTCAATCGCTTTCTCTCTTCCGACAGACTATCTCTTTCCGACGAGATACTATCCTTGACTCCTCTTAACTGTTCAAGGCTCTCAATATCATGATCCACAAGAAACAAATATTGCTTCTGTAATGCGTGCATTTTCTTAATATCATCTTTATACATCCACGCTTTACTATATGGTCGCCTTGAGATAAGTCCAAGTCTGTATAACCTTGCATAGTATTTTTTCTGTATCGGTGTTAGCTTGGCACGCTTCCCTCGTGGTATTCTGGAATATATGATTCGCTCTGCCTCCTCTAAGGTTTCGCCTTTATAGTTTGACAGGTTTTCCTTTGGTATGCGTGCCCTGATTGCCTCCTCAGAATAATCATCGCCTAATGTCTTACATCTTCTAAATCTCGTCATTCCTCTCGGCTTTACAGCAAGATATTTATTTTGTTTTATCTCATATCCTCTCTCCTGTAATATGTTTATAAAGTTCTCATAACTATCTGCCTCAGCGATTGCAATATCGAGATCTCTTTTTATCATATCCGACCATACAAATGTACCGTCTCTGACTTCGTTCCATTCCTTGTATCTGTCATGTGGCTCATCCTTATCAATCTCTATGGTTGAAAGTCCATGCTCCCTACATATTCGATTTACAATCGGCTGTATCTCATTTGCCCAATCGTTTTTCTTATAATGATATTTAAGACCTGTCACAAAACTGATACTGTTAAATACGATATGCGCATGAATATGATCAGTATTATCATGAACTGCAAAAACCGTTTCATAATTATCTTTCAGATATTCATTCACGAATTGCTCTGTTATCTCATAGGCTGTGTCTGCATCGGTCTCTCCCTCCTTAAAGGATATGATGATATGATATCCCTGCCTGCCATCCAGCTTATCAAAATGCTTTTTTGTGCTGATCATCTGCTCATACGCATTATCCGGCTTGCAGTTGACCGCACCTACCTTTATCTGTTCCTGCGTCTTTTCGCCATTCTTAATATAATCAATGGCTCTTTTCAGATGCCTGCTATGAACTGCTGTCGTACAATCTTTCATATGAAGTATCTTACATATTGCCAAGCTCCTTCACCACCTCATCCATACGATGCGACACCCTCATCATATAAGCAATTAACCTCTCCTTATCCTCCGGAAGATAGAGCGAGGAATTGTTGTTCTTTGTTATCTGGTTGATATTATTTCCTATGTGATTTATCTCATTGATTGTATCTCCCAGAAGTTTTCTTATCTCCGGATAGTCATTCGGTCTTTCTTTTACTTTAAGTCTTATATAAGCCCCGACAGACATATTAGCTTCTTTTGCTTTTTTCTCCAGTTCCTGTGCCTCAGTCTTAGTCATCAGAATTAGCTTTTGAACAGTTTTCTTCTCGCTCATCCATTAACCACCTCCAATTCCCTGTTGGACTGCAAGATACGCAAAACCTATATAGGTTTCGCATTCTTGTTAGGGGACACCCCTAAAACCCCGTCTATATTTACCTTACAATATCAATGCTATGACTTTTTCATATGACTTTTCCAAAAACATATGACTTTTTCATATGATGGCCTCAAAGTTATATGACTTTTTCATATGACTTTTTTTATCACCTTATCGACAACAAAAATGGTGCTATGACTTTTTCATATGACTTTTTCAAATTCATATGACTTTTTCATAGATGTTTCTTAAATTCATATGACTTTTTCATAGCACCGACATTTGCCTTCGTACTAACCAGCCAATCATTGTAATCCTTATACCCAATCGGTGGTGGCGAGACGATCACTTCATATCCTGCAGCAATATATTTCTGATGATATTTCATCATGGCATTCATTCCTGGCTCATCTCCATCAAGACAAAATCGAATTAACCGGATATGCGGATACTCATTCAAAAATGTTTCAAGCGGAGCATCGCCTGTCATTCCAAGTGCAACACAATTAACATTCGTCTCTCCGAAGATGTCCATGTAACTCATCATATCAATACAGGCTTCAAATACATTAACCTCATCACTTGCTTCCGAATGGTTATTAAAGCCATATCTTTTATCATTCCCTGCTACATCACATCGAAACTTCTTACCGTTTCTGTCATAGATGCCTCTCATGCTTGCAAATCTCGTAACTCCGTCTTTATCATTTCCTTTGAATACAACATTGTGATAATTCTCACTCTCGTATATCAGACCTTGCTTTACGAAATAATCAACAATATCCTTACTAAGTCCTCTGTCATTACACAGGTACTGATAAATACGATTGTTATCTATGTTCGCTTTTGGCAATACAAATTCCTTTCTCGGAGCAGTCACAGAGCTTACTTGATGTTTCAACACCGGCTTTATATCTTCTGACCTCTTATATCCACATAAATCAAGCAGCCAAAATACAGCTTCCTTCACATCCATATCTGCGAACTCCTGCAAGAAATCAATCTGTGATCCGCCGCTATGACCATTCACATTTTTACCAGACCATCTATACCAATGACTCCTGTTATAGATGCGTATGGAATCCATCTCTTTCAGGGTATAATATTTTCCTATCCTCTGTGGCGTATAGCCAAGTCTTGATGCTACTTCCACAAGATCGGTTGACTTTGCGATAGCAAGCTCTTCACTTGTAAATCTTCCATCCATGATTATCTCACTTCTTTCTTTTGCTGTTCCGCAACCATAGGAGCAGATAATTCAATAGCATTATAATCATTTTCCAGATGTATATTTGCATAAGGCAAAACACCCTTTTCTCGGAAACTGAAATACTTCTCATTATCTGCTCCGATAATAATATGGTCTAAAAGCGGAATCCCAATCAAATCACATACCTGTACCATTCTGTCAGTCAGCATTGTGTCAAATTTTGACGGCGAAAGACTGCCGGACGGATGATTATGCACAAGCATCATATTGGCCGCATTGGACAGAATACTTGTTTTCATAATCTCCCTCGGACTTGTGATTGCCTGATCAATAGCACCTATACTTGCGATAGTACAGTTGATTGGCGTACCATCTGTTTTAAGATTGATAACGCATACGACTTCTCTATCCATATCACATATCAGGTTGCCAACTATCTTTACTGCATCCTCCGGCGAGTGTATCGGATACCCCGACATAATCGGGGCATCCTTTACCATTCGGATCGATACCTTTTCAAGTTTGAATGGATTCTTCTTTGCTGCCATCGTATCCCTCCTTACTTAAAGGAATAAAAATAAGGAACTCATTCTCGGCACTGTTTACCATAAGAACAAGATCCTCTTTCGTTAATTCCGGTCTCTCCATAACACCTTCACTCCTATCTTGACTGCTTCAGATTATAGATAAGATTCTGCTCTGCAACCTCATTCACAAGGTTCTTGTTCGGCGTATCCGTAACCTGCTTTAATGTTCTCTTTTGACAATCATACATGTATACCTGATTGGACAGTCTCTCATTAACCGGTACCATGCTCATATTGACATCCTTAACCAGATCTGCAAGCTCTTCCACATTGTTATCTCCAATCGGTAATGCGAGCACCTCATGAATACTGCTCGGCAGAATAACCAGATTATCATGCACTTCCTGAGAGAGCTTATATAATTCCTCTTCATATAACATATTTACTGCACCGTCTACACCCTGACTGTTAGAGATTACATATAACTGCATATCACTCGGAACATCCGGCAGCATCAGGTCAATCATATCCTCCGGCATTCCGTCGGAAGCGAATATATCTCTCATAACATCCTCCATAGGTCGAACAACCGTAGGCAGAAGCTGCTTCGTATTTATAACTGCTGCTTCAAACAAATCAGCCTCGCTCATACCATATTTCTCAGCCAGATTATTATGAATTACACTACTGGCTATACCATCCTTATCCTTTGAGATTAAAATCCGATAGATAATCGCCAGATCCTCAAATGTTCTATACGGACAGTCGCTAAGCAGGTCCTTATTCTGATCCTTATTGATTAACTGAAAAAAAATCTTATCCTTGACATTTTCTTTCATGCTATCGCTCATTACAATCTCTCTAAGCTCCTCGGCTCGCTCTCCGCAGTTCTTGACAGTCTCAGCGGTCTCACTAATTATACGCATAAGATCTCCCGTCTGCTTGTAATGCTCATACATATCATTGATATAGATGGTCGGTGCAACCTGATCCGGTTTAGACGGATCTCTCACACACATTCCGTCTAATGTCACATTCACTTTCTTGACCGGAATCACCTCCAGCTTCATACCCTCAAACTCAGGTCCCATCGATCCTAAAAACTCGTTTTCAACAATCCCCTTAAAAGTCTCATAATTCATCATAATGCATTTACCTCCTAATATCCTTTTCTTCAATTACTTCTTCTTTTTCCTGAAAGAATCCTTCATCGTATTTACCGGCATCAAGATTCTTATAGAATGCTTCTATCTGTCCAGTCATATAATGCTGATACATTGACTCTTTTGCAGCTTCCTGCACTTCATCCGGATAGACTGGATTCATAACAATCTTTTGGAGAGCTAAGAAATCCTCACTAACCTTTTTACGATACTCCGTAAGTGTTTCCGGCTCTGAATAAGTTCCATACTCCATCTTGATAAGAGAAAAATCTATATACGATGGCGTATTGCCAAGATATACTCCTCTTTCCCACTCAATGCCAAAGACAGGAAGAGCATCCGGCATCTGCTTAAATCTTCTCTCAAACAAGCTCGTACCAAGTCCTACAACAAACTGTCCACTAATCTTATCAACCAATAATAAGTTGTTTGGCGATAACACCTGCAAGACTTTATAGTAACTTCCATTCAGATTCATAAGCTCCTGCCCCTGCTTAAATTGAAAATTCACAGGCTTATATGAGCATTCCGGATATCCTAAGACATCTCCGGCAGTTGTCATTTTAAGCACATCCAACATATCAAGTGCCCATATGCTACAGAGGTCTTTACAAAACTCCCACATATCCTCCTTGTCGTTGCATTCTCCCTTTAAGAATCCTATAAGATCTCCCTGCGTATGTGCTTCAGCAAAAGATATGGTCTCATTTGGCTTGAAATATAATGTAGACCAGTGAATAGCATTATTATTTCCTTGAATATCTGCAATCGTACTGGGACTCTGAAGCTCCATCAAAAACTCACACACTTCATCATCCATAGTAGCTGCAAATTCTATGATCTTCTTTATGGCTGTTTTTTCATCAAGCAGATAGTTATATTCATAGCCTCTGCTATTTTCAATAACCATAACTAAACCATGCACATCCATATTTACTCCTTTCCGAGAGCTTATCAGCCTCATTTTTCAAAAAAAAGAGGACATAAGTTTATGGCTTACATCCTCTTTCATTCACATATTTATTTTCTTAGTCTGGTAGCTGCTCCTCATCCTCTTTACTTTTTATATGGAATATAAATGCCATTATTGCAAAGAGTAATGCAGTAGCTCCAATCAGTATCCAGATACCCGGATTGAAATCATCGCCTGTTTTGGGCACTTTCGGCACTTCCGATCTGTTGCTAAGTTCCAATGTATATTCTACGATATCCGGTGCTATATCTGAATATTTCAAGACAACCTCATGTGGTGTACTGTCAAGAATATATCCCTCTTTAGTCTTTACCTCTACAACCGTATATACGATATCCTTATCATAAACTCCGTCAATATAGGTACATATCGGCAGTTCTTTTGATGATGCCTCGCCTATCTGATCCGTTGTTACGGTATCAAGGACATTTCCCTCTGTATCTCTTATCTCAAAAGTAACTCCATCAAGAAGTATCTGACTGAGCTCTGCATCTCGCTTTTTAATCTTAATTTTGCCGAATACATATTCATCACGCATTTCTACTTTCTGAATATCTCCGGTGTCTAAGATCTCAAACTCAATATCATTTGCTATTTTATAACCATACGGAGAGGTTTCCTCCCGAAGTATATACTTGCCAACCGAAAGCCTTTTAACCGTATGAACTTCCTTTGTAGAAGTCCAACTTTCAATAGTCTTTCCATCTGCATCAATGATTGTAAGTTTTGCACCCTCAAGCTCGATATCTCCGGTAACATCCGTTTTGCTAAATTCAACAGTTATAGGACTGTTTTTGAACTCGTAAGAAAATTCAATAACATCAATATCGTCCCCTTGATAAGTAGCATCTACATCATAGATAACATCTGTTGACGCATACCCTTTAGGAGCCTGTAATTCCTTGACATAATACTCGCCAAGAGGAAGATCTGCTGTAAATGTTACGCATCCCTCTGAATCCGTAACAGCTCTTTCTATCTCATAGTCCTTTTCAAAGACTACCTTTTCATCTTTTCCGATGATATTCTCTTTCGTAAAAATACCGAAGATTGCACCCTCCAGTTTCTTACCGTCCTCAGCATCAGTTTTAAGGATTGATATCCTAACCTTCTGTCGCTCATTTGTGACCTGCATACCGGCATATATGACCTTAGTTTCCTGATCAATATAGCTTAAATCCGCATCTTTTCTCTCTGTGTCTCTGACAAATCCCTCTTTCGTTTTAGTCTCTATCAGATAATACTTTCCTATCGGCAGATCCCCCTTTACCGCAACACCTTTCTCGTTGGTAACAAGAGTATCAACCAACTCGTCCTTTTGGAAATATACAGTTTCAAGCCCATCATAGCTTACAATATCTTCCGCCGCATAGAGTTCAAATGTGGCACCCTCGACCGGATCTCTGAAATAGTTAAATATAGCATCATACCATTTTCCCTTAACCAGAGTAACATCCGTCAGAAATTCTCCGTCTTTATTGATCACAATAGCACCTTTAGGAACTTCATCCTGCATGACTACTGATTGAACAGTTTTTTCATCAAGGACAGTAAATGTAACATCTGTAGCCCTAAGATATCCATATGGAGCAAACTCCTCTCTAAGCGTGTATGTCTTACCAACTACAAGCCTTTTAATCACATGCTTCTCAGCCGCCTTTGATGTCCATGTCTCAACTACTTCTCCATCTTCATTAAGAACTGAAAGTGTTGCACCATCAAGCTCAGCTCCACTCGTAATATCCTCCTTGCTAAACTCAAATGTCGTAGGCGTATTGAGGAATATACTGCTATACCTTGCAACCGGAACATCCTGTGCTACATATTTGGTGTCATAGGATAGAACTTCGTCACTGGATACATATCCGTCTGGTGCAGTAAGCTCCTTAACCTCATATTTTGCAAATGGCAAATCCTTTAAGAAGATAAGCACTCCGTCTTTATCAGAAGTAGCCTGCTCAATAAGATCTCCCTTATCTACAATGGTTGTTCCATCTATATTCTTTATATCTTCCGCTGCATAAAGTCCAAACACAGCTCCCTCTATCGCCCTATCATCCTCTGCATCTCTTTTTTCTACCTGAATCTCTACTTTCTCTCTCTCATCACTAAAAACACGACTTTCATAAACAACCGGTGTATCCTCATCAACATAACCAAAAACGACTGTCTGCTCCTGTGGAGAAAGTAAATATCCGTATGGTGCTTTTGTCTCTTTAACATTATAAGCTCCAAGTGGTAAATCTCCGACTTTAGCTTTTCCTGTATCGTCTGTAGTCAGCTTAGTAACTAAGTCGCCTTTGGCATATATCTTGATCCGGTTTCCGTCCTTATCCAACTGATAATCAGGCGTATAGATATCCTCGGCAGCCCTTACCTCAAACTCTGCACCTGCAAGGCTTCCCATTCGATAGGTAAAAGTCTTTTCTTCAGAGTCCGCAAACCAGCCGCCTTCATAGTCATCAAGTACCTCGCCTTTCTTTTCTACCGTAAGCTCTCCCTTTGCCGATTCATTTCTATAATCTACTGTAATGATCGCCTCAAAAGTATCAGGATCTACCTCGTGAAATGTATCAGAATCAATCGTTACATCCACGAAATTGCTATTTCTTATATATCCATCCGGAGCATGAAGTTCTTCTATCCTGTAATTACCTATCGGTAATGTTTCCGGTAATATCAAATCTCCATCCTCATCCGTTACAAATGTCTTATGCACTATCTTTGACGGATAAGTTGTGATAATCTCAACATACTTTCCGGTATCCTTGTTATAGATCTGAAATTCCGTATCCGGAAGAAGAATCGTCTTTCCGGTCTCCGCATCCTTTTTTACGATTCTAAGCTTTGCCGAAAATTCCCGGTCTAAGAAAATTCTCCATACCTGCGGCTCATTTGGACTGTTCTTAGAGATAACAACTTCAAAAGGTTTAATCGTATCCATGTTATGTGGTGTAACAGACTCAAGGACGATGTATGTTCCATATGGAATTGGAATGGTCTTTGCATATCCCTTTTCATCCGTATAGATGGTTGTTGCACCATTCTCTCCGATAACAACCGGAATACCCTCTGTGAAATTATAATGCCCCTCACTATCTTTAGTAAGAGAGGACTTCAGATATGCAGTAAATCCGGCTCCTTTTAATACCTCTGCTTCTGTTTCATTACCATCCTCTGATACCTTTATAAGCTGAAATGGCTGCTTAATAACCGTTTCTTTAGAAGTGGTAGTTCGAGAAACCTCTGTTACCTTATCGCCCTCATAAGAGCACTCTACATCATGTTCTTCCGTATCCAGATTATAACCAACCGGCGGCTCAATTTCTTTGATATAGTATTTTCCAAGATATAAGCCCTTTATCTCTGCTTCTGCATTCTTATCTGTTGTAAGTTCTGCAATCAAGGAATCCTTTTTATAGATTACTCCTGTTGTCCCATCGGGATGCACGATATCCTCTCTTGCATATAAACCATATTTTGCACCCTCTAATCTTGCATCGCCCTGTGGAACAGCCTTTCCGGTTTCCTTATCTATCTTATAAAGATGAATCCTCGCAGTAACACGATCGTTCTTAAATGTGTGCTTGAAATACGCCTTTGCTTCACTTTGGCTTAATGGTGTAAACGAAAAATTAAAAGTATCTGACGAATTTCTAACATAGCCATATGGAGCTTTTGTTTCGTTGATATAATAACTGTTCCCAACCGGGATATCTACGGTATATCTCGCATTACCGTCATTTCCTGTTGTTACGGTCTGTATCTTCGTTCCTTTTGACATGATTGTTGTACCTGCGTAATTCTTAATATCATTACCGGCATACAATGTATATTCTCCACCCTTTAACGGATTGGAAGTTGTACCATCAGTCTTAATTACATTTACTTCCGCTTTCTGTCTGTTATTCTTTATCGTAGTGGACTCGTATTGTACGGTTGCCGTCGAATCTTTATAAGTAATCGTAACTGTCATTGGTGTATTATTGATTGTGTACCCGTCTATGCTCTTTGTCTCGGTCACTACATAAGTACCCAGATAAAGATTATTGAGCACTACACTACCGTCACTTCCGCTAACAAGTCCCTCTCTGACGATATCGCCTCTGTTATATACTTTTGTACCGTCTGACCTGATGATATCTGCACCCGCTGTTACCTTAAATGTAGCACCCGGTAGCCGCTTCAACTCATATACAAAATTTGTCCCATTCCACCCTGTAAGGACTTCGCCCTCTTTATAAATGGTAATGGCTCCTCTTTGCTCAGTATCCTTTTCGGTAAATTCGGTTGTCTGTCCGGCCTTAACAACAACTGTATGGACATCCGGACTTAACACATATCCCTGTGGTGCTCTGATTTCCTTAACATAGTATGTTCCTGCTACTAATTCCTTTGACTTTGCTGTACCATCTGTACCGGTAACAAGTGTATCTACTAACTTACTACAGCCACTATCTGAATAAATACCATAAGTGGCATTCGGTAGCTTAGATCCGGTTTCGCTATCCACCTTAATCAAATATCCATAGCCGATTTCCTCTGTCTTGACCTTGATATAAGCATATAGTGGATCAACCTGTGGTCTGTCAGATGCGAACTCCTGTTGCGAAGCATCCCCACATACCCAAAAGACAACGCTTGAAGTTGCCTCCACCTTACCGTTATTAGATGTAAAACTACCCTCTGTAACGGTTGTATCAACCGTTTCTTTAGAAATGGTTAGATTATTACCATCTTTCTCGACATTATATCCGCTGATTGCAAAGTCAAACTCTGATAAAATTCCATTCTGGTCGTTTAAGGTAATCTCAAATCTCTGATTTGCTTCATTCCATTTAAGCTCGTAGGTTTCTGCTGAGCTCTTCCTTTTTGATGCGAAACTCGGAATAGTCTGATTATATGCTGTACTAATCTTATCTCTTAACGACTTATAATACTCATAAGACGCTGATGGATCAGGAGCACTCTGGCAAAGCGTGTAAGCAGCATTATCCGCACCGGCTGTACCGAATATGTCATACATAATAATCCAGACTATAGCCTGTGTTGCTATATATTCATTACTTTCAGCATTTGATGGTCCTGCGGTTATATTGTCTTTTGAGTGTCCATAGTATAAACAGTATGCAAGTAACTTATCCTGCTTATCAGATAATGTTGTAAGCATCGTCTGATCTGAACTGTTATATAATCTACCGCTGTGTGCTTCCAATCCAAAATTCATGCAGTAACCAACCTGATTATCTACCTTTGTATAAAAGATATGTCCGCTATGACTTGAATTAAATTCACTTACAGCAGCATGTGGTCTTGCCGATGCATACCAGAGCCCGATTGTAGATGTCTCACTTGCTGCATAAACCGGAGCATACCCTACCATTGATGTCACGACTATTACGATTGCAAGCAGACCTGCTAAATATCGTTTGAACCTATGTTTAATTTTCATGCTATCAATCCTCCCTTTTGCATAAAAAAAGAAGATACAAACCTTATGGCTCATATCTTCTTCATAATGTGAATGTTTATTTATATATCTGATTATCTGTAACAACGAAACTCGTAAAAATCTGTGCCCCCGGAGTTATATACTCCTGCATACTCAATCAGGAAATAAGGCTCTCGCTCAAGCAGTAGCATATTCGCAATATGCGTAGCTACATCATCCTCGCTCCTAAGAGGCCTGCCGGACACCGTAGCAGCGATATTAAGGTCAGTTTCTACAAATACACTGTAATAGCCAAGTCCGTCATACGGATAATAAGAATTATACTCTTCCTGCGTGATTGATCCCTCAGCAAGCAGATTATCAAGATTATCCGTTGTTCGTATCATTCCACCGGCTAAGCATTTAGATGTCGCAAGAGATACCACACTCTGAGGACTATACGCAGCTATGGAAGAAACCTGAGTTTCTGTTACATTCGCTTCCGTTGTCTGTTCTTCTGTTGTCGGAACATCTGAAACTGTTGTCTCCGTTACGGGTGCAATATATTCTTCTGTAGTTGCTGTATCACTTGCCATTTGACCTGCACCATCCTTGACCTCCTCTGGCTTATTAAGATTCTTAGCTGGCTCTTCTTTTCTTTCCAAAGAAGCTACAACTTCCTTTTCTACTGTTGAAGTCTCCTCAGTTGTTATATCTTCAGATCCTATCTCCTCTGTACTAACAGCCTCGGCTTCAGCAGTTGTGACCTTTGCATCTTCTTCCTCGGTTATTATAGCCTGTTCCGTATCTACACTGACTACTTCTATATCATTGACCTTTCCGCATCCGGGAAGAGCTATCATCATCACAAATATCATTATCGTAATATTCTTTTTCATAATCATCACCAGTATCCTTTCTCTGCGAAAGGTAAACCGGCGATTCCTCACATACAGTCTACCTTTCGCAGACTATATTCAGTTTACATGCACCTGCGGCTTATTTATACGCCAATCATCTTGCAGTATGCGAAATAATATCGTACAAGCCGCCTCTTCTTCAAATAACTCTGAAATAGCTTATACATTGCGACGCACCTCCTTTCATGCACATCCTGTCATAAACGCTAACAATATTCTAAGTATCATTGACAGTAACATCAGAAATATCTTTGCTATTCCTAAAACTGCTTGAAATAGTATTAGGATAAGCTTCCCAATCAATTTCAGTATAAAGCCTATAATATCCTTGATTCCTCTGATTATTGTCATAACGCATCCCTCCTATGACCACTTATCAGCAAGAGCCGATAAGGTATCAGCGACCTCTTTTGTCATTCCGTATTCCACATCCGTTTCCTCATTTTCTATCATCGTCCTACCACTATCCGGCAACTTGATATTCTCTCTTACCATTGTTGTAAATAATGTGGACAGAAGCTCCTTGTTTACTCTTGCGGTTACCGCATTTATAATAGATGGTACTGCATCATCAAATTCTTTTTTGGTAAGATATTCCTGTCTATCTGCATCACCGTTTTTCGCTGAATTTGTAATGTGTTCCGGCTCAATACCTTTGATATAATGCACAAGTGCTTCAATGATAAAACTATTGATTGATTTATGAATATCAAGGTTTAGATTTTTTAAGGTCTCATGTATCATCATATGCTCCGGATTGTATATACTTAATCTGAGATTATGCTGTACAATATTTTTCACACTCATAATGATCGCCTCCTACAGACCATTTCTCATTGATATCCTTGCTAAAGTCTCATATCCTTTTGCATTTGCTCTAACATCAAGGTTGTAACTGATATTTTCCTGCTCATATCCACCAAAGTTCTTCATTACTACTGCTCCACCACCAACGAATACAAACGGTGTAGTCTTCATGTTATACTTTTCTTCCCTCAGAGAGTTATAGATCATAGCTGTAAATTCCTGTAAGGACTTATTCATAATTTCGATATACTCTTTTGGAAGAGAGCTTGATCCATATATCATATAGTGTTGAATATCCGTTTCATCTATTCCATCGCCAAGCTTTCTGACACTCTGCTTGTTAATATCTCTCATGCAGGTAATCAATCCCTGCTGAATGGTATTTGTCTTTGCATCATCAGGCTTTCTGTTTATAACAGGGATGATATCAACCGTCCATGATCCGATATCAACAACCACGACTTTTGCACCAAATGTTCCAATCCTATCTACCACCGCCGCATAGCATTGAGGATATACAGAAACCTTAATAATATTTATCTGATAGTCATACTGTTCAAATCTGAAACTGACCTCCCTATCTCTTGACAGATAATCAATAAAATCCTGCTTCTCGTCTCCGTACCTTGTAGCCGGTAAACCTACAGCTAAAACAACATCTGCTCTCCTTTTACCTCTCTTACGAAGTTCCTTTGCGATTGCTGCTAATGTAAGCAGATAATATTCATCCGTCTCAGTCTTTGTAGCTCTTACTTCCATTCTTGATCCGCCTACCTTATAGAACTTTCCCTCAAATTCAAGTACATCATCAAAGAATGCCGGCTCGGTTGTTATTTCTGTCACACCACTTGTAAATGTGGAGCTAACTGTCTTCATCTGGCTAAACCCATGATCGATTCCTATAACTTCCTTATTATCCATCTTGTACCTCCTTTGCATATTGCCTCTTCTGCTTTCCCATGACATTTAAGATATCAAGCATACAAAAGCCTACACAAGTTCCGTTCTCTCCTGCATATGGACATCTGCCATCCGGATGCTTTGAGCAATACCGATCTTCCACCTTATAATCTGCATGATATTCATCATCAAATGGACACTTATCCACCGCTTTACAAGAATCTGTTCCTCTATATCTCGTACAATATTTGCACTCATGTAATTCCCTAAATTTTTGTATCTCCTGCTTTCGTCTAATCTTTCGGTATCTGTTCAGAAGATATTCTTTATTAAGATATTCTTCCTGCTCACTCTTTGGCTTACCTTTGTTGCTGATTTTTATCTTCAGATTGATGCTGTCAATCATTCCGATAAAGACTTCTTCCTTAAAAACATCATATGCATCTATATCAAACTCATTATTTAACAAATCATCTAATATCTTATGATCGTTTCTAATCTTATTGGAGGAAGCCACCTGCTCTGCCACAGGTTGTTCAATTATCTCTTCTCTGGTCATCATACACGCCCTCCTCGTCGTTTATTTCATAGCAATTACCTTGCAGGCTATGTATGTGTACCTTGTTCCTCGTCGCCCGTACACTGGGGAATACAAGCTGAGACATTCACAATCTATTGATTTCCTCTTGTGCCATTTTGAGGATCAGGACGGGATTACCGCCCATTGTGAGAATCCATTCAGTAACTACATCTATTTTGCCTTTTGTGCTATGCCTCTCGGCTATTGATTAACTTCAACCGCTTCGCACATTATGACCGGATTTTGTAAGGCTCATTACCGAATATCTGCTCCTACGATTACTTTCGTAACTAAGCTTGTATTGCAATATTTAATTTATGATAATAAGATATCACACCTTATATCAGAAGTAAGCGACTACGGATACTCATTTTTGAAACTTAGGGTACTTTAACGCCCCAATTTACTTTCTTCAAAAAATCTACGCATAATCTCATTACCATCTTTCTTAATGTTTATTTGCATCTGCAATCCAATGATTTCACAAAGGCTATACAGTACATCTTCTGTCGCCTCGATAGAATCATCTTCTTTTGAAATGCAAATAACATTCTTGTCAGGCATCACCCCTTTCTCTAATACATAAATCATTCGTATCTTAGCTTTCTTACACAAATCATTCTTAACAAACTCTTTTCTTTCTTCATAATAGGTTGTTGGATTTCTTTTTTTATAAATAATCGCTATCCTCTTGTCCGGTATATATATATCAATAGGTATTCCTATCTCTTCCATGTCATTGTCGATAAAGCTCACTTCGTTCTCCGCTAAATAATATTCCGTTATAAATTTATCCCTGTTATCCTCATATTCTTTTTGACAGATAAGACATGGCTCATTACCACAGACTCTATCAACTATTCTTGCTCGCCATTCATGATTGCATCTGCCTTTCCACCATACATATTTAGCAGACATACTACTTACAGATGATGGGATAAGTTCTCCATTTTTATATGTATGCCATTCTTCGGCGATATCCGGAGCTACTGTTCCTAAGTCATTTATGCCCTCCTGCACAATTCTTCCATCACATACCGGACAACCTGAGCCATTTACCCTTGAATAAGGCGATTTCTCCCATTCATATCCGCAAGAACTGCACTTCCACCAAAATCTCTGCCTGTTTGTATTTTTTATGGTGTTAGCTTGAATCGGAGCATTTTTCTCACTCCATTCACTCGCTATAAGAGGATCAGTAACCGTTATATCATTAAATCCTCCCATTACCCTTATATTGCTACAATACGGGCATCTGCTACCTGTCATTCTGATTGCCGGTGTTGTCCGCCATTCATGTCCATTCTTGCATTTCCACCATACCTTTTGATTTGAATTAGGTAATACCTCGTCAGGCTTTAATTTATTTCTATCAGACCATTCTTCTGCAATTTCCGGACTGATTATCTTCAAATCATTAAATCCCTTTAATGCCTTAACGCTTGCACAATATGGGCATCCTGCACCTTTAACACGATTCTTTACGATTGCTGTCCATTCATGTCCACATCTGCCTTTCCAAACGACTTTCTTATGGGAGCCAGTGGTTACGCTATCAGGACGAATACTATTTTTATCGGACCATTCAGCCTTTAACTCCGGAAACCTACTTTTAAGGTCATTGAAGCCTCTTAACACTCGTTTTCCCGAACAATACGGGCAACCACTACCATTTGACCTACTTTTCGGAGAAGCCTGCCAAATATGACCGCAAGAGCCTTTCCACCATATTTCCTTATTGGAGCCATAGCTTATATCCATAATATTTAATCCAACATTTTTATCCGACCATTCACTCTCTAACTCAGGATGGACTTCTATAAGCCTTTGTCCCATATCATCACTTCCTTTTCTTGTTTGTAATGTGGCAACCGTTTCCACACTTCTCTGCTTCTGAATTGTGGCAACCGTTTCCACACTTCTTTGCTTCTGAATTGTGGTAACCGTTTCCACACTTCTCACTAAGCATTTGGATAATAGTTTCTCTTATCTCTTCTGCAGAGATATCTTTAGGGAAAAAGTATCTTAATTCGTCTATTGTAAAATCTATATGAATGTCTTTCCCTATTTCCTTCTTATTTGTGACTGAATCGGGATTTATGACTTTCAGCACATTCTCTTTTGTAAATTCAGCTTCCGTAATTTCTCTCAATCTCTTTGACATTCCAAACGATATATTGTAATTATCTTCTGTCAAAATCTCCCTTATGATTTCCTGCCCTTTCATACTGATAAAAGAAAGATTTACTGCCTGCTTTATCCCTATCTCCCCAGCATCTACCATGCTCATTAACTCTGGAATAAGTCTTGTAAGCCATATATAATTCTGAACGGTTTTCTGACTCTCTCCATTCTTGATTCCTAAATTATTTAATGTTCGTCCATCGCCCCTCTTCTTAGTTCTCTTCATAGCCTCATATTTCATCTTGTAAGCAAACGCCCTTTCACTCGGTAAGATTTCTTCCCTTTGAAGATTGGCATCTACCATAACAACGGTTGCTTCATCATCTGTATAATTCTTACAAAATACAGGCATCTTATCTTTTCCTGCTATCTCTGATGCACGCTTTCGCCTATGACCAGAGATAATCTCATATCCGCCACCTTTTCTCGGTCTTACAATACCCGGAGTAAGAACACCGTATGTTTTGATACTTTCTGCCAAATCATACATCTTCTTATCATCACATACTCGAAACGGATGATTCATAAATTCATGCAGCTCTGATAATTCAATATCCATTACCTTATCTTCTTCAGTGTGATCCATACCAAATACGCCATCGAATCCGGTTATCTTAACTTTTTTTCTGCTTCTTTCTTCCATAATGTTCCACCTCAAATTTTTTAGGAGTTCAAGTACCAACAAAAAAAGTCACATTTCTAAAATTTCTTTTAGAAATGTGACTTAGAATCACTTCCTTGAATCTAAATTCAAGTATCTGTATTGCTATTGAAAAAGTAATTATTGTTAATTATTCGGTATTATCAAGCACAAATTTGTTGTACTTTTGTTGTACTATCCGGTATTTCCAACTCTAAACCCGCTAATTTACTTAGCTTTTGGACGGTTGGCTTTTTAGCGTCGGGAACAACAACACATCCCTTATCGCCGGACTATCCGTCATCAACATACAAAGTCTGTCTATTCCATATCCGATACCGCCTGTAGGTGGCATACCGATTTCAAGTGCATTTAAGAAGTCCTCATCAGTATGGTTGGCTTCCTCGTCACCGGCATCTGCAAGCTTATCCTGCTCAGCGAAACGTTCTCTTTGATCGATAGGGTCATTAAGCTCAGAATATGCATTGCACATTTCCCATCCGTTCATAAACATCTCAAAACGCTCCACGTATTCCGGATTTTCCGGTTTCTTCTTTGTAAGAGGTGAGATTTCTATAGGATGATCCATTACAAATGTAGGCTGGATAAGATGTTCCTCCACATATTCTTCAAAGAAGAGATTTAATATATCGCCCTTCTTGTGTCTGTCTTCGTACTCAACATGCTTTTCGTCTGCAATCTTTCTTGCATCTTCAAGTGTTTTTATGTCATTCCAGTCAACGCCCGCATATTTCTTTACGGCATCAACCATTGTAATTCTTTCAAACGGCTTGCCAAGATCCATCTCTACCCCCTGGTAAGTGATGGTAGTTGTACCGAGAACTTCCTGTGCTATATAGCGATACATTTCCTCGGTGAGGTCCATCATACCGTTGTAATCTGTATATGCCTGATAAAGTTCCATGAGAGTGAACTCAGGGTTATGTCTTGTATCTAGGCCCTCATTTCTGAATACTCGGCCGATTTCGTATACTCTTTCAAGTCCGCCAACGATAAGTCTCTTTAAGTAAAGCTCAAGTGATATACGAAGCTTCAAGTCCTCGCCGAGAGCGTTGAAATGTGTCTCGAAAGGTCTTGCCGCAGCACCGCCCGCATTTGAAACAAGCATAGGTGTTTCAACTTCCATGAAGTCCTTGCCCGCAAGGAATTTTCTTATAGCTGCGATTATCTTTGAACGCTTTATAAATGTATCTTTTACGTCGGCATTCATGATAAGGTCTGTATATCTTTGACGATATCTCATGTCGGTATTGGTAAGACCGTGATACTTCTCCGGAAGTATCTGAAGTGACTTGGTAAGAAGTGTTACTTCATTTACATGAATTGAAATCTCACCTGTCATGGTTCTGAATACATATCCCTTTATACCGACGATATCACCTACATCATACTTCTTATAGTCTGCATAGTTTTCTTCGCCTATATTGTCTCTTGCAACATATATCTGTATATTGCCCGATTTATCCTGTATATTGGAAAATGAAGCCTTACCCATGATACGCTTGCTCATGAGACGACCTGCCACACTTACCTCTATAGGTGATGCATCCATTATAGCTCGGCGTTCTTCGTAATCTTTCTTTCTTAACGGTCTTGCTTCCTCTTCAGGAAGTCCTGTCACATCTACAGGTGTTCTGTCTGCAAGCAACTCGCTTTCTAACTTTTCATATAAAGCCACACAATCAGATGTATGATGAGTCACATCATACTTAGTTATCACAAATGGATCTTTTCCTGCTGCCTGAAGCTCTGCGAGCTTTTCTCTTCTTACCTTTAAAAGCTGGTTTATATCCTGCTCTTTAGGCTGTTCATTATTGTTCTTATTTTGGTTTTCTGCCATATCTTTTCTTTCCTAACTTTTCCTTTAATTTATTATCGGTTCCTTCTTATACCAAAAAAGGAACCGATTAATCATCATACTTCATTTACCTTAAGTAACCGCAGCCTGAAAAAACTCAAGCCACTCGTACTCGCATTTTATAATCAATTACTTCTTTCTTATATCAAGTATCTTGTACTGAAACTCTCCGTCTGGAGCTTCAACAGTAACCACATCACCGATTTTCTTTCTCATAATTGCTGCACCGAGAGGGGATTCATTTGAGATTTTGCCCTTAAGGAAGTTTGCCTCGGTTGAACCTACTATCTTGTACTCAACAACCTCGTCCATATCGATATCATGAAGTACAACATTTGAACCGAAATTTACTGTTCCCGCCTCTGACTCCTCCTCATCAAATACCTCAGCATTTTTAAGGATTTTCTCTATCTCTTCAATTCTTGCCTCGATATCACGCTGTTCATCCTTAGCAGCATCGTACTCAGCATTTTCAGATAAGTCACCCTGTGCTCTTGCTTCCTTTAACTTCTGAGCAACCTCCTGTCTTTTATTGACCTTTAACTCCTGTAACTCATCCTCTAACTCTTTAAGGCCTTCATAACTAAGAATATTTTTCTTCTCTGCCATATCAAAATCCCTTTCTACATATTGATGAATGCAGCCTGACACAAATATCTTTCAAATCATTCATCATATTATTTTACAAAATTTCAATGCTACAATTATACTCCATTAAAACTGTATTGTCAAAGAATAAATAGCATTAAAACTCTATTATCATTTTAACTTTTTGTCAAAAAAAACATCAAAAAAATTCTCTTTTTATGTCAAAAATATCTTTATTAAAACAATATATCCCTAAAACATAAAATCGGTTCGCCTCTATCAAAATCCCAACTATGATAGGAATCTCCATGACATCTGTCTTTTTCACTGCAATTTTGACATTTGCTACATCTGTCACTTAAATCAATTCTGAATTCCTTGAATCGGTTTTCCCATACATCCTTAAATCTGTCTTTTAAGATATTTCCCTGGACAAGCTCCGGTCTTCGCTCTATATCAAGACAGGCTATTATATCGCCGTTTGCAGTAATGCTTGCGACATATAGCCCTGCCGAACAGATGAAGTACCAATCCCTTATCTCATGTTCATACTCGGCTCCCAGATAATGACTACAGCCGTATTCCACAGGCTCGCCGGCCATTCTCTTATCTCTGATAAATTCCATGAGATACCTGTAATCTTCCTTGTTGAGTATTAGTTCAGGATGAAGCTTTGCCCTTCCCATAGGCTCGATATTTATAACTCTCCATGAATCAATATCCATTTTGTCAAATATATCATATAAGGCATCTAATTCGCCTATATTTTGGTGTGTAACCACAGTAGTAACCTGAATCGTTTTAAACCTGCCTACATCTATAAGATTTTGGATACCCTCCATAGCTTTCCTGTAGCCACCTTTGGTCTGCCTGAAAGAATCATGTGTATCTTCCAAACCGTCTATACTTACAGATATGGTACCCATACCCGCCTCATGTAGTTTTGCTGCGACTTCAAGTGTAATCAATATGCCATTACTCGTCATTCCCCACTTAAATCCAAGCATATGAGCATAATTCATAATCTCAAAAAAATCTTTTCGAAGAAGCGGTTCCCCACCGGTTATGCAAAGCATATATCCTTCCGTTCCAAAGTCTTCTTTTACCTCATCTAAAAATGTTTTGTACTGTTCCAAAGTTAAC
The DNA here is from genome assembly GCA_902800325.1 of uncultured Lachnospiraceae bacterium. Taxonomy (GTDB): domain Bacteria; phylum Bacillota; class Clostridia; order Lachnospirales; family Lachnospiraceae; genus Coprococcus_C. The sequence continues at coordinate 20,385 of CADCDW010000026.1, read as the reverse complement.
TCTTCATTTTGCACATCTCCGCAGAAGCTTCCACAATGAATACAATGCTCATTACACCTGATGGTAAGTTCCAAAAACAGATTCTTAAGTAACGGCTTTTTCTTCAGACCTTCCCTATACTCTGAAAGTTGCTTCATATGTTTAAATTTTGTATTGACATCCAACATATAAATTACCCCACGCAATTTTCAAGCGTTCTTTAAGTCAGGCAAATCTCTCCAATTAAGATTTCTTATGCACTCTTTGTAAAGCCTGACAGATCACCCCATTAAAAATCTAACATATTTTCTTTAAAGCACCGAAAGAACACCCTAATTAAAATCCTCCGGCGGTCCATACACATCCTCCGGCACGTCATCTTCCGGATTATATTTTTCTGTAGTAATCTCTTCCGTAGTTTTCTCATCATCAAGTGCAGGAGGCGGTCCATACACAGTTTGCGGTTCCGTTATATCGTATTCCTCATTTGTAGTTGCATTTGTCGAAGTCGTATCGGTTTTTTTATCATTTTTTTGAGACCTGCAGCTTGTAAACCCTGCCAAAAACACACCACTGGTCAAAGCTGCAGCAATCAATTTTGTTTTTGTTGTTTTCCTCATATTTTACCTTCTTCCATAAAACACTAAATGTCTTTTTTGACTATCTCTCTGACTACATATTGCGGTGAATTATTGATACATATATATATTCGACCTATATATTCACCTATCATTCCAAGCACAAGTAAAATCATTCCACCTATGATCAACATAATTGAAATTGTGGAACTCCAACCAAGAGGAACATCAGGATTTATAAATTTATTTATAACAGTCCAAATAGCATATATAAATCCCAAAAATGCAACTATAAAACCGCAACAGGTAGAAAACCTTAGTGGTTTCACTGAAAAAGATGTAAATCCATTGACCCACAAAGCTATAAGCTTCTTTAAAGAATAACCTGATGAACCGATTTTTCTTTCTCTATGTGATACATTTACATTACAGATTTTATTTGTTGTTCTCAAAACCAAGCCTATAACATACGGAAAAGCATTTTGATATTTGAGAATCTCATCTACAACAAAACGTTTCATGGCAAAATAACTTGTCACATATAGATTTTTAGGTTTTCCAAGCAACTGTTCCGTCATTGCTTTATTTATCTTACTTCCAAAATTTCTGAATTTTGAATGTTTCTTTTCTTCATATCTGGCATAAACAACATCGTAACCATTCTCTATCTCATCCAGCAACTTCCCTACCTCATCCGCAGGAGTTTGTCCATCATCATCAAGGCAAACAACGATATCGCCACAAGCTATACCAAAGCCTGCCATAAGTGCCGCATGTTGACCAAAATTTTTAGCCATATCAATTACAGTTATGTTGTTTTCAGTGTTACATATCTTTTTTAAAACATCATATGTGTTATCCGGTGATGAATCATTTATAAGAACTATTTCGTAGTCATATCGGGTTAATCCATTCATCGTTTCTTTAATTTCACAAACAACACTATCAATTGTTTTTTCCGAGCAGTAACATGGTATTACAAAAGATATTTTCTTTTTCATTTTTTCATCCCTGTTTTTTATTTTCTTTAAATTTAGCCATAAATATCACATCAATAGGTCTACCGTCAATCCAGATATCAGCTACCGACTTTCCTTCAACTTCAAATCCGCTCTTTTTATAACTTTTTTGTGCACGAATATTATCCGATAAAACTCTCAGGAAAACTTTATACATACCAAGTTTTTCAAAAGCATAACTGCATATTAATTCTGCTGCTTCTCTGCCATATCCACATCCGATACAATCTTCTTCGCCGATAAATATTCCAAATTCACATTTTCTGTTTTCTGCATCAATATCTCGCAAATATACCGAACCTATCTTTTTATTGTTTTCTTTCAAGCATATAATAAACTGAATAACTTTACCGGTTTCAACCATTTTCTTCATCCAGTTTATATGAGTATCTCGTGTAAACAATTCTCTGTAAATAAACTGTTCTCTTACAAACTCTTTATTTCTCCATTCGATTATTGAATCTGTATCATCATAGGTAATACTTGATAGATATATCTTCTTGCCTTCTATTGTCATCTGCTGATCCTTTCAGATATTAAATATAATAATTCCCACAATTATGATAAAAATGCCCCAAAATTTATTCTTGGTTATTTTCTCCTTTAGTATTAAATATCCAAGCACAGTAACCCATATATATCCTGTAGATTCCAATATCGGCCCCATGGAAAGCGGTACATATTTATATGCCCAAACAGTCAATAATGATGATAAAAAAAATAATCCATACGCAAAAATAACAGGGAAATTCATATATTCCTTTATCTTACTGTCATAGGTTTTGTTGGCGCTTTTTTTTAAAACAATCTGTGAAACAGAAGAAACCATTACAGAGATAAGAAATAATAAAATATATAAAACATTATGATTCATCCGACTTCACCACCATATAAATTCCAACAATAATTATCAAAGCGCCGACAATATTATTTATGGTAATCTTTTCTTTAAAAATCAACATACCCCATATCAAACCCCAGACAACAGTTACCGCCTTATTGGCATAAGCCGTTACAAGTGGCAGTTTCTTTAAAATCTGTTGCCATACTATGGCATATACAGCCAAAATCAAAAAGACCATTCCATAGAACAAGAAAAACCTCAATGATAAAAACTTTGACTGACCTGCAAATTTGGAACATATGCCACCCAACGAATATATAATCAACAAAACATGAAGTTCAATAAATGATTTTATCTTATCTTGCATTTTTAAAAAACTCTCGAATCTTGTCACATATCATTTCAACCTCTGATTCTTTTAGCCCATAAAACATAGGCAATCTGACAAGTCGTTCACTTTCCTTTGTAGTATAATTATCATTACCATGAAATCTTCCGTATTTCTCTCCTGCCGGTGCAGAATGTAATGGAATATAATGAAATACGCAATATACACCGTTTTTCTTCATATAATCTATAAAACGTGTCCGTATGTCCAAATCTTTCAGTTTTATATAAAACATATGCGCATTATGCACACATTCTTTAGGTATAAACGGCAATTCAATTTTACCTTCATCAGCAAGCGGTTTTAGCATTTCATAATAACTGTTCCATGATTTTAATCTGTTTTCATTTATCATATCAGCCTGCTCCAGCTGCGCATAAAGATATGCCGCATTCATCTCACTCGGAAGATATGACGAACCTGCTTCAACCCATGTATATTTATCTATCTGTCCTCTGAAAAACTTACTTCTGTTAGTCCCTTTTTCACGTATAATTTCAGCACGTTCAATATGATTCTCATCTTTTATCAGAAGTGCCCCGCCTTCACCCATTGAATAGTTTTTGGTTTCATGAAAACTGTAGCATCCAAAATCGCCTATAGATCCAAGTGCCTTCCCTTTGTATGTACTCATAATCCCTTGCGCCGCGTCTTCAACCACATAAAGGTTATGCTTTTTTGCAATTCTCATTATCTCATCCATCTCACAACCTACACCTGCATAGTGAACCGGAACTACGGCTTTGGTTTTATCCGTTATAGCATCTTCTATAAGTTTTTCATCGATATTCATAGTGTCAGGTCTTATATCGACAAAAACAGCCTTCGCACCTCTCAAAACAAATGCATCAGCTGTAGACACAAATGTATATGACGGCATAATAACCTCATCTCCGGGTTTTATATCGCACAAAATCGCTGCCATCTCAGTCGCATGAGTACACGAAGTTGTAAGTAATGCTTTTTTTGTTTGAGCATTTTGTTCTATCCATGCATTACATTTTTTTGTAAAATCTCCATCACCGCATATTTTGTGATTCTCTATAGCAGTTTTAACATATTCTATTTCGTTGCCTATAAAAGGCGGAACATTAAAATTTATCAACTGTATCACACTCGTTTCTTTTTATTTAAGCAAAATATATCATTATCTATAAATGCTGTCAATTAAATCATAGAATTACAAATGGAACCATAATTAATTTCAATTGTTGCATTATTATGCTAGTACACCGAATAATAAGTATCTGGTACAATCACGAAGAGAAATTGTCTCAGATACAAAGAAGGAGGCGATGCGGTGGCATCGTCGACTGATGACAACGCAGTAGCTGAACAATTTATCAAGCGGTTGTGCCGGTTATTTATTTTTCGGTGTACTAGTTTTCTAATAATATTTTTTACATATAAATATATCTCGGAATCAATATATAGCTTGTTGAATAAATGCAAACAACGCAATATATTCCTATAATAATTGCAGCTCCCAGCCCTTTTATTTTATGATTACATCTGTTAAATATTCTCTCCCATCCATTTATAATCAAAAGATTAAATGAAACCAACATAGGAAGAAGGTATCTTCCCTGCGGTTCAAAATCGCTGAAATAAGAGTAACCAACACTCAATCCTATCGTAATAATGCACATTATAACCATCGCCAGCTTGACAAAAGAAAGAGTCTTATCTTTCGCGATACCGCAAAGCCTGCCGGGTATAAGGTTTCCAACTATACAAGCTGCAGCAACAACATACATTATGTTATAACACCAATCTTTAACCGGCAAACTCATATAGTCGAAATATCCTATAAAACTCTTTGCCGTTAATTCAATCCATTTTTTATCTATGAGCATTTCTTTCATAGACAATCCCGAATTATAAGGTGTAACTCTATTGGACGGTTTGTACATATCCCATGCATATTTTTCCCCATATTTCTTGCTGGTTGACAATCCCAGGAAATCTCCGTCATACAAAATGGCATTTCTTATAAACCACCAGCCCGATACTAAAAGTACTGTAATAAGTATCCATATAATTCTGGTCATGGCAAATTTAAATTTATGCTCTATGCTCTCATCATATATAACAGATAATATCGCAAAAATAAAAGCGGCGATGATTATTCCATAACAATTGTAATATGAAATCAAACATAATCCGATACCTACTCCCAAAAATATGCAGGATTTCAAATTCCACTTGTTATCATTTGCATAAATCATCGCATATATAATCCATGCAACCGTAAACAACCCAAAAGCATCATTGTTTACATACGATGAAATAAATACAAACTGAGGCAAAATTGCAACACTGATAACAAAAGCATATTTAAAAACGCTTTTAAAGATCCGATTACTTATTTTTATACAAATAAAAACTGTTCCAACCGAAAACAATACACTTACAAACCTTGCAGCTATTAAAAGAGCAAAATCCGATGCGTTAAAAATGCTTGTAATCCACATAAAAAATGCACCTATTATATAACTGGTAATCGGTGTAAATCCATAAGAAAAGCCCCAGATCGGATTTCTTATCTCCTCAGCTCCGCCATGAGGCAGACGACCATATTTAAAAATATACTCAGGTATATCATATCTCATATATTCATCAGGTGCATGATCATACGGAATAATAACAGCCCACATCAGATATAAGAAAAAGCATCCAAATAATACACACGCCCAAAAACACTTTTCTTTTTTTATTTCATTCTTCATTAATCTTATCCTCTTTTATCGATCCCTCATTTTCAGATTTATCGTTTAATACATTGCCATCATTACTATAGAATATACAGGCCATTACAACACATATATCAACCAACAGGAAAAAAACTGTTGTATTTTGTATACCAAAGTAGTTCTTTTCTGAAAGAGCAATTACAGATGAATATATAAGAACTTTTATAGTAGCTGTTAATATTGAATCTTTGATTACAAAAACACTCAAAAATATAAAGACACTGCAAACAATCAATAGCATAATATTTATCAGGATAATTGTACGTTTAGAATTATTATAATAGTTATAACCATTATGCAATGTAACGGTCATATCAGATATTTCCGCACCCGCTTCTATATTCTCAAAATCAATTCTTATATCGTTGATATTGCCTTTTAACTGATATTTATATACGCCGTTTCCCCGATTATCCATCACTATAACTTCTTTTTCACTAAATCCTTTTCCGGTATTATAATAAATAGATATATTAAGGTTATCCTGATTATTTTTTGTATTAATCTCCACACCATATATATATTTATTTACACCGGACACTGTCACATACGGATCAGCATCATCTATAGTCCATGAATTATTATTATAATGCATATTATTTGGAGGACATTCTTTTAAAGAATCCAAAACATAATCCGACCTGTCGCTCTTGTCAAACGGTGTTTCTATTTTAACGCAAGGTATGTTAAGCACCAAAACAACCGTCGCAATCATCAATATATATAAATATGCTGTTTTTAATATTTTATTTAACACTATTATTCCTCATAATTTTTCATTATTTAAAATCAATGAAAGCATTCTTTCGAATGCTTTCATTTTATTATATTGCTATTTTTTAGTGATGGAAAAGTCTAATACCCGTAAATGCCATAACCATATCATAGTTATCGGCACACTCTATAACGAGATCATCCCTTACCGAGCCGCCCGGTTGAGCGATATATTTTACGCCGCTCTTTTTAGCCCTCTCAATGTTATCTGAAAATGGGAAAAAAGCATCCGAACCAAGTGTAACATCCTGATTCTGATCAAGCCATGCGCGTTTTGCTTCTCTTGTAAACACCTCAGGCTTAACCTTAAATCTCTTCTGCCACTCGCCTTCACGAAGTACATCCTCGTATTCATCTCCCATATATACATCTATCGCATTATCTCTGTCAGCTCGTCCAAGTGAATCTATAAACTGTAATCCAAGAACCTGAGGTGACTGACGTAAGAACCAGTTATCAGCCTTCTGTCCGGCAAGTCTTGTACAGTGAATTCTTGACTGCTGTCCTGCCCCTATACCGATTGCCTGACCATTCTTTACATAGCATACAGAATTTGACTGAGTATACTTCAAAATGATAAGTGAAATTTTCATATCAATAAGTGCCCAATCAGGTATTTCTTTATTTTTGGTAACTATGTTTGAAAGCAAATCTCCATTTACGTCAAGCTCATTTCTTCCTTGCTCAAATGTGATTCCATACACCTGCTTTTTCTCAAGTTCAGCAGGAACATAAGACTCGTCTATCTGAATAATATTATAATTTCCCTTTTTCTTTGCCTTTAAAATCTCAAGAGCTTCATCAGTATATCCGGGAGCGATAACTCCGTCTGAAACTTCTCTTTTGATAAGCTTTGCAGTATCCACATCACATACATCAGAAAGTGCGATAAAATCACCAAATGATGACATTCTGTCTGCACCCCTTGCTCTTGCATATGCACATGCAAGCGGTGAAAGCTCACCCAGATCATCTACCCAGTATATCTTTGCAAGTGTATCCGAAAGCGGAAGGCCTACAGCAGCACCCGCAGGTGATACATGCTTAAAAGAAGTCGCCGCAGGAAGATTTGTAGCAGCCTTTAATTCCTTTACAAGCTGCCAGCCGTTAAATGCGTCCAAAAAATTAATATATCCCGGCTTACCGTTTAGCACTGTAACAGGGAGCTCACTTCCATCCTCCATATAAATCCTCGATGGTTTCTGATTTGGATTACATCCGTACTTTAATTCTATCTCTTTCATAGTTTCCTCCTAATTTCATTTTTCTGACTGACTTTATATAAAATGTACACGCATGGCACGTGTTACTTAACGCCTTGCTTAGCACATTTTATATAAAGCCGGTCAGAATACTTATTATCAATTCGGGATAAATAAATGTTACTTATTCTTATTTACTATCCTTGTCTCGTACTCTCCGCTTGCGATATCTATGAACCGCACAAATAAAGATACTTTATTGTCTTCATTTAAGCTCGACCATACTTCTTCTGTAAATGTTTCGATATCGCCTGATATTTTTACCCACTTCGGTTCGCCCTCAAAGCTTGGAAGAGGATTTCCGTCATGCATATATGTATGGATAAAATGTCCCTCACCGGCAACGGGATTTTCATATGCAAATGTATATCTGTTGCAAGCATCAGGATTTCCGTTATTGCTCTTAAGTATAGACATGGCATAGTTGAACTTTCCACTTTCTATATGCATAATTCCTGAGATTCTTGGTGTATAATTTGGACCATCCGGTTCAAACTCACGGCATCTTAAAGACTGCTCAAATGTGTTCTGCTTGTCCATGCCCTCATATATGGTATCCGTCTGGTCACCATTTGTAACTATAGTTTTATTGCCTAAAACCCTTACAGGAGCATAGATTATAAGGCTTGGATCTTCAAGCTTGGAAGGATCAAATGCCTCAGTCCTTATGCCTTCTCCTTCTTCAACAAATACTCTGTTTCTGCTGTTTGAGCTTCTTCCCATTATAAAATATGCAGTTACAGCTTTCTTACCATCCTCGGAAACACCGATTACGATACCTCTGCCCGGATAAGCATTGGTCTTGAGCTCATTTGCAATTGATAACATTTCCATCAAAAAATCCTCCATTATATTTCATGTATTTTATACCAGCCGTATAGCTGTATTTATCTTTTTATTCAGTATCCTTTATAATATCTCCACCCTGATCATTGGTCACATCTCCACTTTGGTCGAGAGATATCTTATCTCCCAAAAACTTCGGCTTAAATTTAAATAACGACCAGATAAAGTCTTTGTCTACAGCAACTATTTCTCTAAAATCTCTTTTAGTCTGTCCATGATATCTTATTTCCTCCGCCGCTACTCCACTGGCATCCATACCAAGTTTTTTCGCAACATAAATCGACCTGTATAAATGGTATTTCTGGGTAACAATCAGAACCTTTTTTGCACCAAATATTTCTTTGGCACGATACATGGTATCATATGTCGAAAATCCGGCATGATCCATAAATATATCCTCTGAAGGGACACCTGCTTTTATAGCATAATCCTTCATGACCTGAACTTCATTATAATACTTGCTACCATGATCGCCGCTCATAATAATCTTCGGAGCGGCACCTGCCTTATATAATTCTATAGCTTTGTCCAATCTGTCACTAAGCATGAGACTCGGTGTATCTCCATGTTTAACCGAAGCACCAAGAACTATAATACAGTCTACATTTTCAAGATTAACAGCTTCTTCTTCATCAAGTATTCTGTCTTTTGAGCTAAGCCACACGAGTGTATTTATTCCGACTGTTAAAACAATTACAGCCAGCATGATTATTACAAGTATGACGGCAATCGCCTTACAAAACTTTTTAAATTTACTCATATTTTTAACCTATTACATAGACTTGTGACATAGGGTATATTTTCATTGTCTTGCTCATACCAACAAAAATATCCCTGTGTCACATATCCCACATCAATTTTTATTTATCTGTGTAGTTGTACTTAAATACCATAACAGAAAGCGGCGGCACATTTACACATATCGAATTCTTCATTCTGTCGCAAGGCTGAGGAAGTGCAGTTACTGTTCCATTGACATTTCCATGACCTCCGAACTTTTCATCGTCTGAATTTAATATCTCCTCATATTTTGTAAGACATGGTGCACCTATCATGTAGTTATTTCTTTCAACAGGTACAAAGTTACAGATGAATAAGAGTTGATCTTTGGCAGTCTTTCCTCTTCTCATAAATGCAACGATACCTTCTTTTGCATCATCTACTTTAATCCATTCAAATCCCATAACCTCATTATCGTTATAATAAAGTGCATCATACTTTGTGTACATATGGTTAAGTGCTGCCACAAAATCTTTCATCTTGCTGTGAAGGGGCTGATCTAAAAGATACCAGTCAAGGCTTCTTGCCTCACTCCACTCACGCAGCTGCGCAAATTCCTGTCCCATAAAGAGAAGTTTCTTACCCGGATGTCCCAGCATAAATCCGTATGCAGCACGAAGATTCGCAAACTTATCAAATTCAAAGCCCGGCATCTTATTGATCATAGAGCACTTAAGATGCACAACCTCATCATGGGAGATTACAAGCACATAATTCTCTGCATAAGTATAAGACAAGCTGAAAGTCAGTTTATTATGGTTAAATGATCTGAAATACGGATCAAGCTTCATATACTCAAGGAAGTCATTCATCCAGCCCATATTCCATTTAAACAAAAATCCAAGTCCCTTAAGCGAAGCCGGTGCTGTAACTCCTGCCCACGCAGTTGACTCTTCTGCTATAAGATATGCACCGGGATTTCTTTCCTCCATAACTGTGTTTATCTTCTGCAAAAGCTCTATAGCATCATAGTTTTCATTTCCGCCATCCTTATTTGGAAGCCACTGACCGTTCTGCTTACCATAGTCAAGATAAAGCATGGAAGCAACCGCATCTACACGAAGTCCGTCTACGTGGAATTTCTCAACCCAGAAAAGTGCATTGGCAGTAAGGAAATTACTAACCTCTTTTCTGCCATAATCAAATATATAAGTACCCCAGTCAGGATGCTCACCTCTTCGTGGATCCGGATGTTCATATAAAGGCATACCATCAAATCTGCCAAGTCCATGTGCATCTCTTGGAAAATGCGCAGGTACCCAGTCAAGTATAACGCCAATTCCCTTACTATGCATATAATCCACAAAATACATAAAGTCATCAGGAGCACCATATCTTGAAGTAGGCGCATAATAATTGGTAACCTGATAACCCCACGATCCGTCAAACGGATACTCCGCTATACCCATAAGTTCTATATGTGTATAACCCATTTCTTCAACATAGTCACCAAGCATCTTTGCAAGCTCACGATAGTTATAAAATCCAAAATCCGAATCTTCAATCTTTTTCTTCCATGATCCAAGATGAACCTCATATATAGACATCGGTTTCTTTATCCTATCCACTCTTGAAACCTTATTTCTGTCATCCATCCACTTGGTATCAGTCCATTTATATTTATTTAAATCTGCTACGATATTGGCATTGTCCGGTCTTACCTGATTATAGTTCCCGTAAGGATCTGCCTTATATAAAATCTCACCTTCTCTTGTAAGAATCTGAAATTTATATACCGCACCCTCTTTTACATCAGGTATAAAAAGCTCATGTATGCCCGATGTGGAATGAATCTGCATCGGATTTAAGTTTCCGTCCCACATGTTAAAATCACCAACTACACTTACGCGTCGTGCATTTGGTGCCCAGACAGCAAAATATGTTCCTTCTACGCCATCTATCTTCATAGGATGCGCACCGAGTTTTTCATAGATATCATAATTCTTTCCTTCATTGAAAAGATAAGTATCAAAATCTGTTATAAGCCCATCAAATGCATAAGCATCTGCCGTTATAACAGTTGTCCCGTCCTGATAGTTAGTTTTTATACGATACTTATTACCCTTATACTTTTTCTTTGGAAAATAAGCTCCGTAAAGTCCTTCTGCCAGTTTAACCATCTCTACCGGATTCTTACCCGTAACCGATGTTACAAATACTGAATCCGCATGAGGTCTGTAAACTGTTATAACCTGTCCCTCACCGTAATCATGTATTCCGAGAATATGCTTAGGTGCATTTATCTCGCCCTTCGCAAGTTCATCATAAAGCACCCAGTTTACCCAATTTTCAAGTCTTTCTTTCATCCAAACAACCTCCGTAATTAAAATTTATGCGGTCTTCCGCAGAATAATATAAACCATCTTATTAAAATCATTAATATTATAAGCACTGCCACAAATAAAAGATAAGCAATCGCCATCCACCTTGCATAAGCGGGCGGTAAAATCTGAAGCAGTATATCCTTATCACTAAAATAACTGTAGTTTTGTCTGAAAACCATATCCCTTGCTGCTACAAAAAACTCTTTGCCGGATTTCATGAATATTAGCGAATTGACAGATGTCAAAAATGCAGCCAGCACACTTCCATATACAAATGGCATAAACATTCTTCTTTTTGAAAGGATAACAAATGCATACACCATACCTGCAAGCGATGCTATTGATATAAGCCATGCGAGCCTGTAAAACCACTTTATATGATTTAATCTATCCACATTATGCTTATCCAATTCATATCCGACAAGTTTATATTTCCCTTTAAAAAATGCCTTAAAATCTTCTAAAAGCTTCTCATAATTGGCTTTCATTTCAAAGTCTTCGATTTGTATCTCATATGAAGCATCGGTCCGGGTTGCCGTAACTTCATCAAAAAAGCTGTTATCAGCATTATCTTTTCCCGTCTCATCTATCTCTTTACCGGCCACATAATTATCAAAACATTTTTCATAAACAGTTTTATTCATACAAAGGATACAGAATGCAAAATTAACGATAAAAAGTGCAACGCATATGCTTGCCCAAAATGAAATCTTTCTGTATCTTTCCATAACCATCATCTTCTTGAATATAATTTAAATATCATAATTACCTTTCTTCACAAAAGCCTATAAAAACCGTCAAGGCAATCGCTCTTTCCATTGTACCATTTTTGTGATTATCTGTAAAGAAATCTTTGGTTATTAAAACGTGTTTTTGCTCACTTTACAGACTGTATTTTTCTTGCATAACGCCTGTATGCGTGATATAATTTTTACATATTTTGTTATGGGTGGTGAAATTATGGCAGCTACAGCAAAGCCAGCTGAAAACGTGGTTGCAACCTTCGTTCTTGATACGGCTGCGCCTTATAATATTCTCGATTTTGATCAGGGCTTATGTGTCATGACAGGCTACTCTCCAAGAGAGCTTGCCGGTAAAATCTGTACCCTTGATAAGCTTCTTTACGTTGACGATTTTAGTGAAACTATCACTTCCATCAATTATCAGCTTAGTATATCCAATCTTATTTCATTTCAAAAAAGAATAGTTACCAAGACCGGAGATATACTCACTGTTTTATGTAACGGACAGGCATACTCATTAAATGACGGTAGAGATGTTCTGCAATGTGTCTTTACCGATATTACTCACCTTGAAACTGCAGCCAGCGAATCAACCAAGGCCAAAACAGACCTGGAAGTTTTTGCCAACACTGTACCGAGTGGTTTATGTAAAAACCTGCTTGACAATAACTTAAGTCTTATCTGGGCCAACAATTTCTTTTACAGCATGTCCGGATATAGCAAGTCTCAATACGAAGATAAATTCGGAAGAAGTATGCTCTCGCTTGTTTTCAGCGAAGACCTCGCTACAGTTATAGATGCGCTTGCCGATCTTAAAGAAGAAGGCAAATCTCAGATAGTCAACTTCAGAATCAAATGTGCTTTTGGCAATATAAAATGGGTCAATGCGGTATTTGCCAATGCCGGTGAAACCGCAGAAAATTTTCCTGTTGTTAATATAGTCATGTCTGACATAACCAGCCTAAAAGAAGCAGAACTAAAGGCCGCTTTGGAAGAACAGAAATATCTGATTATTTCCGACATTTCCGAAGAGCTCCCATACGAATATGATATTGCTACGGATACAATTAAATTTGCCGATAAATTTGAAAATATATTTGAGGGAAGTTCTGTTATGGAGAACCCTTCTGTCAATATGATAAAAACCGGACTTGCTTCCGCCGACAGCAAAGATTCCATAGAAGAACTGTTTTATCTTGCAAAAACAGGAACAGAATACCATGCTTCCGAATTTAAATTAAATACCAAAAACGGAGGTTATCAGTGGTATTTTTCATCCTTCTCCAGTATATATAACGAGAAGGAAGAACCTGTAAGAGCCATAGGTCTTTTACGTAATATACACGCTCAAAAAGTTGAGCAGCAAAAACTTATAGAAAAGTCTGAAAAAGACCAGATGACCGGACTTCTCAATAAAGTCGCTACAGAAAACAAAATCAAATCCAACTTAAGAGAATTAGACGGTAATTCATATAATATATTTATGATTATAGATATAGATGATTTCAAAAATATAAATGATACATATGGACATCTGATGGGTGATGAAGTCATAATCTCTATAGCCGACGTAATCAAAAAATATGCCGGTGACTATGGTTACGGCGGACGTCTCGGTGGAGATGAATTTTGCCTTTTTCTGACCAACGTTCTTGATATGACACTTGCATTGGAAAAAGCAGCTTATATATGTGAAAGTGTAAGACGTCTATATCCGGGAAGCAGCGATACACCAAAGGTTACTTTAAGTATAGGTATAGCCGCTACCCGCGAACAACTGCCTGTGAACGTACTTATGGAAAATGCAGATACTGCTCTTTATCAGGTTAAAGAACGGGGCAAAAACGGTTTCTTCCTTTATGAGGAAGATATGGAGCGTGCGATGTACAAAAATGATCGCAGAAACTCTGCGGAAAACAGTACCATTAACGAAATAATGTCCACCTTATTTACAGGCACAAACACATACACCTCCATTGAACGTGCATTAAAGCTTGTAGGTGCAGCTTATCCTGTTGACAAGATTTGCATTTACGAATATACCTTTAACAAAAATTTTGTAAACTGCACTCATCAATGGTGCGCAGAAGGAGTTAAAAATGATATAACCAGAAAACAACACACTCCTTCGACGGCGTTTGAAGAGATTGCAGCTATGGGTAACGACGGCATTTCATATTCCTCTGACACAACTTTACTCAAACTTAATAATTCAAGTATGAATCCCTCACTTGAAGGGATTAAAAAGCTGGTACAATCAGAGATTATGCTATCCGGCAAGATTATAGGTTTTATATGCTTTTATTCAATGGACGCAAATGCAAACTGGACGGCAGATACTATTTCTACATTTAAACTTTTATTTAAGCTTTTTGCAGAAGCAATATGTACCAAGCAAAACCAAAAGGCTCTTGACTTTTTACGTGACGATACCGCCCAGGCTTTTGATATAATTCAAAGCCCTATGATAATTGTCGATAAAGATACTCATGAGGTAGTATATTTCAACGATATAAGTAAAGACTATTATCCTGAGATTTCGGTCGGCTCAAAATGTTATATGTGCATTTCCCAGCAGAATTCTCCTTGCATGGACTGTCCGATGAACAAAATATCTGACAGGCGCATCACCATTTCAAGATACAATAAAATCTTTGAGGAGAATCTGGACGCCAATTTCATACCTATAAACTGGAGCATAGGGAAAAATACATGTCTTATGTCGATAGCTTCTCATAAACAGACAAAAGCCGAAAAACTCAGGCTTGAGCTTGAACAAAATATCAATATCGAAAAGAAAATAGCCGAGGCATCATATAAAGATATGATTACCGGTTACGGCAATTTCGAAAAATTTAAAATCAATGCGCAGAAAATTCTTAACGAAAACAAGGATACCAATTTTGCGCTTTCATACTTCAATATAAAAAGCTTCAAATATATCAACGAAGCATATGGTTATTCTGTAGGAGATATGACTCTGAAAACCGTTGCCGATATATTTAACAAATATATCGGGGAAAACGAGGCGTTTTCACGAGTTATAAACGATACATTTATCGTGCTTATGCAATATCCTGACAACGCATATTTCATGCGCACATTTGAATCAATTAAAAACGAAGTGCATGATGCCTGCAAGCTGATTCAGGACAAGTTTTCGATTGATTTTATAACGGGTATTCTTTTAATAGATGACAACATGCGTTCATATGACATAATGCACCTTGTAGACAGGGCTATAATGACCGAAAAAGCCATCGATGAAAAATCCGGCATAAGCTACGCATACTACGATGATGAGTATCACAAACGAATCATAGATGCCGCACAGATTGAAAACAGCATGTATGATGCTTTGAAAAACGGCGAGTTCTGTGCTTACGCACAGCCAAAATATGATATAGTCACCAACAAACTTATCGGTGGCGAACTTTTGGTAAGATGGCTGTCACCTACCCGCGGTTTTTTGGAACCGTCGAGCTTTATTCCTACATTTGAAAAAAACGGATTTATCTACAATATAGACTTCTTTATGCTTGAAGAAGCATGTAAATCCATAAGAAAATACCTTGATGAGGATGTCGAAGCTCTTCCGTTTTCCGTAAACCTTTCAAGAGCAACCATATCCCATAAAGATTTGCTTACACGTATACAAAACACTGTCGACAAATATTATATACCTCATCATTATATAGAATTTGAAATAACAGAAAGCATATTTGCAGAACAATATGACGAAATGATCAATGTTCTAAAAAGACTTAAGGATATGGACTTCCTTATCAATATGGATGACTTCGGTTCGGGATACTCTTCTTTGACATTACTTAAAGACTTACCGGTTGATATCATCAAGCTTGATCATGACTTTTTGTCTCGCTCAGCCGCAAACGATGAACGCTCAGTCACAATTCTTCAAGGCATTATAGATATGGCGCATGCTATGGACATTCGTATCGTAAGTGAAGGAATAGAAACCGACGAGCAGCTCGATATGCTCCGCTCTATCAACTGCGAAATCGGTCAGGGCTTCCTCTTTGCCAAACCTATGCCGATTGACGACTATGACAAACTAATCTTAAACCGCTAACATAGTATGGAATATTTTGTATATTTGCAGATGTTCCTCATTGTCATATTTTTTGCACGATAAATACATTGGCAGCTAAAAACTATGCTCAGTTCCAAGATGTAACAACAAGAAACGTTTCCATACACATATTTTTTAATTTTTACTTGACATACACAATTGTTTTTGCTATTCTTGTTTATGCGTGTTTAGTAGCGTAAGATATTTTCGATTGGTCCAATGTATCTGGTGGTGTGGGTACATTGTTCGTGTCTTGACCTAATTGAAATTATTATACATACTGTTAATTATTTTTTTATATGGAGGTGTCTGATTTGGCTAATATCAAATCTGCAAAGAAAAGAATTAAAGTAATCGAGACCAAGACTATGAGAAACAAAGCAATCAAGTCTAAGGTTAAGACAATGATTAAGAAAGTTGAAGCAGCTATCGAAGCAAAGGATAAGGCAGCAGCTGAGGCAGCACTTAAGACTGCAACTTCTGAAATAAACAAAGCAGCTTCAAAGGGAATATACCACAAAAACAATGCAGCTAGAAAAGTATCCCGTTTAACTCTTGCAGTTAACAAAATGGCATAGCATTGAGCCATGCAAATAAAAAAATAAAAGCGAACCATGTGCTTGCACAAATTGGTTCGCTTTTATTTTTTTATTTATACGGCGAAAGCCGTTCACCGAGCCGATAGGCGAGGTGGCTTGGCTCGCGGCGAGGTGGATTGGTTCGCTTTTGTTTTTTTATTTATACGGCGAAAGCCGTTCACCGAGCCGATAGGCGAGGTGGCATGACTCGCGGCGAGGCGGCATGGCTCGCTTTTATATAAATTCAGATACCAATCCTTACTATATTTTATTTAAGAAGATTCAGAATCATCATCTCCGCTGCTAATTCTTTTTTCATCCTGCCTGTCTTTACCATTCGGTCCGCATCCATACACACATTAACCTTTTCTACAAGCTGTTTTGTACTATAGCTTTCACAAATCGCTATATATTTTTTTGCCTGCCAATCCTGCACCTTTGCATATGAAGCTGCCTTTTTTATGTCTTTTCCATATTCCAAAACCTCAGAAGTCTTAAGAAGTCTGCCATACTGAAGTAATGTAAGTGAAATTATACTCATCGGATCAGTCTTTAGATACAAAAGATCATCATAAAGCTTCAGCACCCTATTCTTATTTTTCTTGGAAATCTCATCAATCATTTCAAATATTTTATCTTCAACCACATCAGCGCTAAGTATATTTACATCTGCAAGAGTTATTTTTTTGCTTTCAGCACCATAAGCCTTAAGCTTCTCAACCTCCGTAAAAATACGGTTCATATTGCTACTCGCACTGTCTATAAGTCTGTAAATTGCAACATCCTCTATAGCAATCCCATCATCCGCAAAAAGATTCTTTACCCACTTTACAAGTGACGCCGAATCAGGTCTTCCAAATCCGGCTATTGTTCCGGTTTTGGCAAATAGATTATAAAGTTTCAGCTTTCCATCTGTCTTGCTTTCAATAAATATAATTACTGTAGTATCAGGGATATCACTCATAGCTGTGACAAAAGCATCATCCGTCTTCTTTGCAAAAAAACCGCTTTCCTCCACAACAATTACTCTTCTTTCAGCAAAAAAAGGCATAGTCTGTGCTATGGATATGATCTCATCTTCCGATATACTCTCATCACGAAAAACCGAATAATTCATAGTATCAGCCTTATCAATAAGAGCATCGACAAGTTTATCTCTATACTGAAGTATCAGATATTTTTCCTCACCTGTAAAAAGGTACAGATTGCTAAAACTCCCACTATTTATATGCGAGTTAATTATCTGCATTCCGTTATTAACTACTTTTCCCTTTTTTGCTGCCATGGCTACTCCTTATTTGTCACTGTAACGATATTTTTTTATTTTATTCCTCGCAAAGAAATGTTTCTTGTCGCATCTCAAAACTTTTATCTTTCAAATGCCGACTACGTCGGCGTCTGTTTTTGCTTATACTCATTATTATATCACATCACATTTAATTCACATACCATAATAAATTCTTCTTCATTTTCATCTACTATTTTAAAACCAAGCTTCTCATACATTCTCACTGCATAATTAGCTTTCTGAACAGCAAGAGATGCTTTCATATATCCTTCGTTTTTCAAATGCTTGAGCATCCTGTCCATCAATGCTGTCCCTATCCCCATACCGCGATATTCCTTATATAGCGATATTGCAAATGATGGTGTATCATCATCTATGTGCCCATAATCATTCATAATCCTAACCCATACGGCACCTATTATTTTCTCATCTATACAAGCAACAAATCCATAATCCGCCTTTCCATTTCCAAAGTCTTCATAGTAAAGCTTTAGTTCAGGATTATATATAATATCTTTTGGCGGCGGTGCAACACCATCAGGTATAAAGATTGCTTCATACAGGAAATCTTTTAACACTAAATAGTCTTCTTTTCCCAAACTATGTATAATCACATCATCTATACAAATATTATTATGTTTCACTTATACTCTCCTTACATCTATCCCCAAAATTTTACTATTATTTCTATCCCGGAAATTTTAATTGACAGGATATTTTTCAAACACATAAAATTATAACATAACAACACTATTGTTACCAACTTTCTTTTCCTACGCTTTCTGTTTGCCATTAGAATTATTCATTAATATCCCAATGTTTCCTTTATCCCAATAATCATCTTTCTGATTTCTTTTGTATTTATTGGATACCTTGATGTTTCAAAAGTCCATATCATAGAATCATGCTGATAAAAGCCACTTGCTTCATAATTTTTTATTTTTAAAAAGGCATTATTTCTGTAATCTATATCATCCATCATACCAAAATGTTCCCAATATATTTCTCTTCTTTTTGATATATCCAATACGGTAAAATCAGGATGTGTGACTCCTGTTTTTGTTTTCAATGGCTTCTCGTAAAGAAACGGTATCCCTGCCTCATCCAAAATATCAGCTATAATAACTTCGGATTTTGACCTCACTCTCAAACCTTGTCTTGTATAATATTCTGGATAATCATCTGTAAAACTAACGCCTTTATATTCCTGTTCTTTCCATTGTTGAATGTAGATTTCATCTGTAACAACAGGCATATTTATCAACTCTTTTTTTGCTATGTTTAATTTTTCTTTAGCATTTACAAATGGATTCTCAATCCATTCTGCTTTTATTTTTTTTAAATTATTTATAGAGTCCTTAAGAAGCAATATCAGTTTTTCATTATATTCTATTTGTGCAAGTATTTTTGCTTTATTTAATTCTTCTTTTTTAATATAAATTCCATTTCCGTCTGACCCAACTTTCCTTATAAAATACTGGTACTTATTTCGGTGTTTCACAGCTCGTAACATTACCCTTTCAGGAGCAAGCTTTTTCATCTTCGCTAATTCATCCGATATTTTATTAAGATATTTTTCATAACATTCTATTTTTCGGTCTATCTCTTTAATTATAATCATTCCAACATCTCCTTTTAAACATACCATTATAAGTTTTTCTTCAGAATTTTTTCTTGTCTTATCCTTGTCCTATCTTCTTTTTTCATTACGGCTATAAATTAGCCATTTTTCCTTGTTTCTGTTAGCCATTTCCTGCCGCGCGCACTATCTTTTTCTACATTATGGCTATAAATTAGCCTTTTTTCCTTGTTTCTGTTAGCCATTTCCTGTCATACGCACCCTTTCTCCTTACATTGTGGCTATAAATTAGCCCCTTTTCCTTGTTTCTGTTAGCCATTTCCCGTCATGCACACCCTCTCTCCTTTCATTGTGGCTATAAATTAACCATTTCCCCTTGTTTCTGTTAGCCATTTCCTGTCATACGCACCCTCCCTCCTTACATTGTGGCTATAAATTAGCCCCTTTTCCTTGTTTCTGTTAGCCATTCCCCGTCATACGCACCCTCCCTCCTTACATTGTGGCTATAAATTAGCCCCTTTTCCTTGTTTCTGTTAGCCATTTCCCGTCATACGCAC
>CADCDW010000025.1 GCA_902800325.1 uncultured Lachnospiraceae bacterium | reverse complement strand
AGTTTCCTTATTTTAAGCTTGGTTTGCTTTAGAAGAATACAATTTATGAGCTTAGTACTCCTACATGTTTCAAAGAGTGCGAACGTGCTATGCGTGTACCTTGCTTATAACCTGCCTTGTACATACCATGCTCTATAATCGACCCTTCCTCCGATAAACCGGAGTTTAAATCTCGCCAAGGAGTTTTTTAATGCTGACAAGCTTAACGCAAAGTACGAAGATTTTGGAAGCTTCAAGCATCTCCTCCGGAGTTGGGTAGGATGGTGCTATACGGATGTTGGAGTCCTGAGGGTCCTTGCCGTAAGGGTAGGTTGCACCTGCACCGGTTAAAACTACACCTAAGTCTTTGCACATTTTAACGATGGCTTTTGCGCAGCCGGGCATGGCATCAAAGGAGATGAAGTAACCACCGCGTGGCTTGATCCATGAACCGATTTCAAGACCATCAAGCTCGCTTTCGAGGGTGGATAAAACAGCCTCAAACTTTGGACGAAGTAATTCGCCGTGACGCTTCATGTGTGCTTTAAGTCCATCGATATCCTTGAAGAATCTGACATGACGGAGCTGATTGATTTTATCGTGACCGATGGTTTGAACTGTCATATATTTTTTTATGTATTCTATGTTGGTAAGGGAGGTTGCGATAGCTGAAACACCCGAACCCGGGAAACTTATCTTTGATGTAGATGAGAAAATGTAAACCATATCAGGATTACCGGCTTTCTCACACTCGGTAAGAATATTTAAGATTTCGTCCTGCGTATCCTCATAGAGATGGTGGATGCAGTAAGCGTTATCCCAGTAGATTCTAAAATCTTCTGCTGCAGGCGTAAGAGCAGCAAAACGCTTTACAACTTCATCTGAATAAGAAATACCTGTAGGATTGGAATATTTTGGTACACACCAGATACCCTTTACGGTCGGATCGTTGTTGACATACTGTTCAACCATATCCATATCAGGACCGTCAGAGCCAAGCGGGATATTAATCATTTCAATTCCAAAAACTTCCGTAATTTTGAAGTGCCTGTCATAGCCCGGAACAGGACATAAGAATTTAACCTTATCTAATTTGCACCAAGGAGTTGAATCATTTACTCCAAAAGTCATGGAGCGTGATACAGTATCATACATGATATTAAGACTTGAGTTACCGCAGACGATAACGTTATCCTTTTCAACTCCCATCATATTGGCCATGAGTCTTCTGCATTCACCGATTCCGTCAAGATCACCATAATTTCTGGTATCGTTGCCAAGTACAGTATTCATGTCAGAAGAACTATTGATAACATCAAGCATAGGCATCGCAAGTGCAAGTTGTGATTGACCCGGTTTGCCTCTCGCCATATTTAAAGAGAGTCCTTTTGCCTCTTCAACTTTATATTGCTCTTCAAGAGCTTTTTTTAAAGATAAAAGTTCATCTTTGCTCATTTCTTTGTAAGCTTTCATAGTCACAATCTCCTTTTCGTGTTTATACATATGTCTTTCAATATGATAACCGATTTTAATGATAATTTCCATAGTAAAATTAAGAAAAAGTACCTTAATTGTCAAAAATAAATAAAATTTTACAAATTGCATTATTAAATAATAAATATTTGTATAATTAATATATGTGAATTTATTTAAAGGTTGTAATTTTACCGATTAGATGTTACAATATATTCTAATAATGCAACGGAAACGTTAAATATACGGATTAAAGAGGACTGGGATATGAATTATTCAGAAGTAATTGAATATGTAAAAAAGATGACTACTGAAAATGGACGTCCTTCCAACTATCCTTTCAGAAGCAGATATGAACATACTATGCGTGTATATCGATGGGCTATAAAGCTTCAGGCCAAGTTGGGCGGTGATATGGATATTATCGCACTTGCCGCATTACTTCATGATATCGGTTGGGACAGCGAAAGACCACATGAGGAAGTCGGCGCAGAACTTGCCGTTGATTTCCTTGATGAGCTTGGTGTAGAGCCTGAGATTATCAAAAGAGTTGGCGAGATAATCATGATACATGAGGACAAGGATACTGAGGCAGAGCTTTCGCTTGAGTGTAAGATTGTTATGGATGCCGATTTGCTTGATGAGGTTGGTGCAGTAAGTGTTATATGGGATTCCATGGCAACGGCATGTGAGGACGAGCCAAGCTATAAGAAAGCATATTACAGAATTAAAAACTACTATAGAATAAATAAACCAAAGATAAGAAGATGTAAGACGGATGCTGCAAGAGCGGAGTATACTAAACGTATGCAGCTTTTGGAGTCATATATCAATCAGCTTGAAAAGGAATTATTTTAAATTAGATATTTATTGGCGTGTGTATTGACAGATGTCTGTACACACGCTTTTTTTCTCTTTACATCACCCGTGCGGATAGTATCAGTCACTTTTTTTGAAACAAATCAGATACATTTACGGATTATATTGGGCGTATAAAATATTTTAAAATATATTAAAAGGTGGGTTTTGTCATGGTTAGGTCCTTTCGTAAAATTGTAGTATTATGTATGGTATTGCTGATGATTTTAAATATTACAGCCTGCGGTAAAAAGAATAGCAAGATATCAGAATACGGAAATCAGGATAGTACTGTTTTGGATAAAGACAAAGAAAATGATACTGCAGATAGTAACATATCTGAGGATATCGGAAGCCTTTCGGATAAGCTTGGAACAGAAAGAATTGAGTGGCAGGATAGCTTTGACGGTGGAGGAGTTAATTATAAATTCAATATTATGTATGATGTGCCTGATATGGAGCATGTTCCGATATATAAATTTGTGACTCTTAAAGATTCAGAAGCAAGAGAAAAGGATATTTTGAATAATCTGTTTGGAGACGATTATTCAGAGGTCCATAAAGAAATGGATAATGAAGACTCCGATTTGGCAAATGCAATCCATCATTATCTGATTGACAATGCAAGCAAATATATTCTTGGACATGAGCCGACCGGCGACGATATTTATTCGGATTCCGCATTTTATAATTCATGGGTGGATTACAATGGTTTTTATCTTCATACCTACGAGGGCGTCTATCAGGGAAAGGAATATTATGTGTTTTTTGGAAAGCATACGAATTCAAGCTATGTGTATTTTGCTTTTCTGCCCCAAAACATATCTGAATTTATGGAGGATGACAGGATAAGCTTCAGTATTCAGGGCTTTTCAGGAAATGCTTACAATATGGAAAATGAAAGTATGGATATAAAAGAGGATTTAAAGAAACAGGCAGAGGATTTCATAGAAAGCAATCTTTATGAAAGCAGGGAAATCATGGATGAGGGTGTGGAAATATATTATTATAATGAAATTGATAAAGCAAATTCTGAAATAATAGGCATTGATGGATATGCGTTTAATGTCGGCAGAGAAAACATTTTTAATAAAGAATTGACTGTTCAATATAATTATTCCTATGGAGAAGAAACGATGGAAGACTTGGATTATATAGAGGTATCTTCAAAGGGTATAAATATAGTAAGCATGATACTTTTATATGAGAGCATAGAGCAGGTTACAACTGATACCGCATTGCTTGATGAGGAGAGCATAAAGGAGATGTTTATTGAAGCATTAAAAAATAATGCTGATTTTTATAACAGGGGAATCAGACGTGTAAGCTTTGACCATCTGGAATTTGAATACTTTCCGATACCTAATCCTGAAAATGAAGATGAGGCAAGTGTAATCCCTGTATGGCACATCAGTGCGGGTACGTTAGGCCTGGAGGTAATAATAAATGCGGTTGATGGTTCGATTGTTTATATGAGTGAATAGTATTTATGAAACATATTTAATACATTTATGTTTTATGCTTGAATCATAATAAAATTATTATCAAGAGGTATGAATTTGTTTATGAAAAATTTATATAAAAGAATTACATTAGCAGCCTTAATTATATCGCTTATTATTACCTTGCCTGCCTGTGGCAAAAAGAACAACGATATATCCGACTATGGGACTGAAGCAGTAGCATCACAGGAGGATGCGGATGACGAGGCCGGAATATCAGATGAGTACGGAAGCTTATCTGACAAACTTGGAACGGATAAGATAGACTGGCAGGAGTCTTTTAGTGCAAACGGAATTAATTACAAGATTAATCTTATGTTTGATGTTCCGGATAAAGATAATGTGCCGGTTTATACAACGAAGCTTATCACGGATATTGATAAGAAAGAAAAGGAGATAGTTGAAAATATATTTGGTGACAGCTATGAAGAGGTACATGAGATAATAAGAGAAGGAAATGTTTCAAATAAAATATTTGACATATGGTACAATGATAGCGGGCTTGGATGGGATACTGAGTCGAATGCATTTATTGATTATGAAGAGGCATTAAAAAAGGATGAATTCTTTAATTCCTGGAATAATTATTATGATTTTTCGGTTCATACCTATAAGGGCTTATACGACGGTACGGAGTATTATGCACTTTTTTCAAGATTCGAGGATGATAATTATTTGATTTTACGCTTTTTAAAGGATGATATAGCGGGCTTTGTGGGCGAAGAAGGAATAAATGGATATAGCTATTATAATAATGTTATATGGGGAAACAGTATGGATGAAAGCATAGCATATAACGATGAAGATAATATAGCTTATGATGAAAAAGAAAAGCTTGCGGAAGAGGCAATTAACTTCTCAGACAGTATTTTTGGTGAAAATCACTATGAAATAGGTGAGACAGGAGATTTGGGTTTCTATGGATATGATTATAATGGCTTATACGGAACGGATATTATCAAGCTTGACGGATATAGATTTGCTATGATTAATAATGTTGTTGAGGGTGGTATATATGATGGGACGGATTTAATTTATTATTTTTCTAAAGCTCATGAGCAGGAGTGCTGTGAAATATCCTCCGAGGGATTTTTGTACGTCTGCATAGGCGTTTTTTGTGATGAGATAGAGATAAAGTCTTTGGATACCGCCATACTTGATTTTGAAAATATCAAGGCGGCAGCAAAAGATTGTATTGAAAATGAAATCGATGCAAGCAGGTTTGATGCTAATTATATAAATATTGATGCGATAGACCTTAAATATTATCCTGTTCAAAATCCGCAAAATAAGCTGGAATACACCATGCTTCCGGTCTGGTTATTAAGGAGCAGTACAAAGAATTTTATGATGATTATAAATGCTGTTGATGGGTCACTTTTATATTTAAATAATTGATGTTTAGATATAAAAAAGAAGCGAGTAACCCACTAGATACTACATAGAGTCAAGAAGTGCGAATATGTTTATGAAAAAGCTATTTTATAAAATTACATCGTCAGTTTTAATTATATCTTTATCCTTTTCTTTATCCGCTATATACGATTAATACATTATCAGATACTGAAAAAAAGGAAAGAGAACTATTAATTAATATATTTGGTGAAAACTATGAAGAAATTCATACAAATTTGGAGGATGACGATAGTGAAGTTGCTTCAATTGTTCATAGGTGCTTGTTTGAAGAAGGAGAGCCATACATAAACGTAAACGGAGATAATGAAATATATTCGGGTGAGAAGTATTATAATTCATGGTCGGAATACGAAGGCTTTTATCTTCATACTTATAAAGGTATTTATGACGAAAAAGAATACTATGTTGTTATTTCAAAGCACACAGATCCTGATTATATAATATTGAGGATGACTCCAAAAAAAATGTCGGATTTTATGGATGATGACAGAATTACAAGCAATTATAGTTTTCCGGGTGAAAATAGTTATAACCTTGAAAATGTATGTAAGGACAGTAAGGATGATTGCTATCAAGTTGCAATGGATTTTTTGGTAACAAAGCTGGATAAAAACAGGATGTTATATGATACAGATGAAGAATTATATTATTATTCAGATATAGATAAAACAGTATCGGATATAGTTGCTATTGATGGCTATGGATTTGAAATAGGTGAAAATATAATAGAAAATGAAATAATCTGTGACGGTTCGGTAATTGATGAACTTATTGATCATGAGCCACAGTGTATAAATGTATCGTCAAAGGGCATAAATTACATTTGTATCAGAGTTTTATACGACAGCCTGGACATAAGCACAGATAATGCCTCTATGTTGGATGCGGAAAGTCTTCTTGAAATATTTAAAAAGCAAATAATTGATAATTTGGATTTCTTGAATTTTGATAGCTTTTATGCTATCATTAATTAAAGAATATGAAATATGCAGATTGGAGGATATAATGGCATATAATATCATATTCTATGAAAGAGAAAATGGAAAATCAGAAATATGGGATTTACTTGAAAAACTCCGTAAAAAATCAAATACAGATAAAAATGCTCGAATACAATATAAACAAATAACTTTATATATTGAATTATTACAAAACAATGGAACATTTCTTCCTGATAATATCACAAAACATATTGAGGAAAATATTTGGGAGCTTCGACCTGGAAATAATAGGATTTTCTATTTTTTTCATGATGATAAAAACTTTGTACTTTTACATAGTTTTCGTAAGAAAACACAAAAAACACCTCACAGGGAAATTGAAAAAGCAAAGAGTGAACGTGAGGATTATTTAAAAAGAAGGGGGCTGTGATTTATGAGAAATTGGAATGATTATAAAGAATATGTAAAGAAAACAGATAAAAAAAGCGGCAAAGAATTAGAAGAAATTGAGGAACAGGCTAAAATTGTAAGCATATTAATTAATCAGAGAAATGCACTTGGTTTAAGTCAACGAGATTTAGCAGAAATATGTGGCATTCCACAGTCTTCGATAGCAAGAATAGAATCATTTAAAACTACCCCAAACCTTTCAACGTTAATCAAGTTACTTAAACCATTGGGCTTAAAAATTACTATTTCATAAAAATAGATGCGTATTATGAAAAAAAGAACCTTTCGAGGTTCTTTTTTTCTGAAACATATTTGATACATTTATATTTTATATTTAGAATATAAAATAATTAGAGTCAAGAGGTGCGAATTTGTTTATGAAAAAGCTATATCATAAATTTACATTATCAGTCTTAATTATATCGCTAATTATTTCCTTGCCTGCCTGTGGAAAGAAAAGCAATGACATATCCGACTATGGCAACCAAAATGAAGCAACTAAAAGCGATGCTTCAGATGACGTATCGGGTTACGGAAGCTTAAGGGACAAGCTCGGAACGGATAAGATAAACTGGCAGGAATCCATTAATGTGAATGGGGTTAATTACCATATCAGTATTATTTATGATGTACCTGAACAGGAGAATGTTCCGGTATATATTGCAGAGAGTATCGCTAATCTTGATAATAAAGAAAAAGAAATTGTTGAAAACATTTTTGGGGATAATTATGACGAGGTGCATAAGATTATTAAAGAGGGAGATGTTTCAGAGCATATATTTATACAATGGTTTAGTGAAAGTGAGCTTGGCAATGATAGTGATTCGAACACGAATCCAAACGAATATTTTGAGGAAGCATTAAATAAGAATGACTTTTTTGATTCATGGAATAAATTTGGAGATTTTTCACTTCATACATATAAGGGTGTTTATGATGGAACAGAGTATTATGCGTTATTTTCAAGATACGAAAAATTAAATTATATTGTGTTACATCTTATAAAGGATGATATAGCCGGTTTTATTGGAGATGATTCAATTATAGATTACACTTATTATGATAGCAACGATATATGGATTAGCGGAGTTGATTCATCAGGAAACAGTTTGGATAAAAGCATAACATATAATGACGAAGACAACATTGCTTATGCTGATAAGGAAGGGCTTATGCAAAAGGTTGCTGCTTTTTCAAATTGTGTTGTTGGGGGAAACTATTATGAACCGGTTGAAATAGGAGATTTGGCGTTTTATGGATATAATTATAATGGCTTATACGGAACAGATATTATAAAACTGGATGGATATACATATGATCTCATAAACAATATCGATGATTGGCATTATGTTTATGATCCTAAAGATCTGAAACCTAATTTGAAGGAACAAACGCAAAATACGGGAGAAGCATATTCGGACGGATTTAAATATACACAAAAAAATTATCGTGGTTTAGGGCAATCCTGTGATATATCCTCGGAAGGGATAATTTATGCTTGTATCGGAATTTTTTATGACAAAATAGAGGTATATTCAGCAGATATAAATATGCTTAATTTTGAAAATATTAAAGAAATTGTCAGAGAAAATATCAAAAATGAAGATGTTCGCAGTAATGATAATTCAAACAATATTAATATTGATAAAATTGAGCTTTATTATTGGCCGATTCAAAATCCGGACAATCTAAAGGAGCTTATGATTATTCCGGTTTGGCGAATATATTCAACCACAAAAAGCTTTAGTATGACAATTAATGCAGTTGATGGGTCTCTAATTTCATATTAGTGGATTTTGTTTTAAATCAAAAATTCATGGATTAAAAAGGAGAGAGTTTGATATGAAAAAAATACACCGTAAAGCCATAGCAATGGGTTTGATCATATTTATAATTACATCAACCCTTGCTTGTGGCAAAAAGAACAACGATATATCCGACTACGGAACCGAAGCGGTTGCGTCGCAGGAGGATGCAGGCAGCCAAGAAGTAAAAGCGAACGAGTTTGGAAACTTATCCGATAAGCTAGAAACAGAAAAGATTGATTGGCAGGAAAGCTTTGAGGTCGGTGGAACAAAGTTTAATGTGAAAATTAATTATGATGTACCGGATGTCGGAAGTATTCCAATATATACCATAGAAGCTGTATCTGATATGCAAAAAAGGGAAAAAGATATACTGGATACTCTGTTTGGAAATGATTATGAAGAGGTTCATGAGGAGCTTATATTTGGAGATAAAGATGTTTTCGCACCGGATTATCCTCTAAAGTCACATCTTTACACAGAGTATTATATATATAGCGGAGATACAATTGATCCTGATGTAACTGAAGAAACGGTTAATTCATGGACAAGCTTCAATGGCTTTGATCTTCACACCTATAAGGGCACTTATGAGAATAAAGAGTATTATATTATTTTTTCAATGAATCCTGAAGCATATATATTTGTAATGACGCTTCTTCCTGTAGACATAAAGGAATTTATGGAGGATGATTCTGTTATGGAGTATTACGAATATTACGGAATGGAATTTATGGAAGATGAAAATGGCGGACACTCGGAGTTAAAGGACGATTCTTCAAATGTATGTATAAAAAATAGGGATAAATTACTTGACGAAGCAGCCGGCTTTTTAAATGAAAAGCTGGATGCATTTGGCACTGTAGCGCTTCTTGCCCAAGTTTTTAATATTGAAGATACGCCTGTATCCTCAAGTATAGAAATTGAAAATGTATCGCCTGATAAGGTCGACGCAATAATTGCCCAATTAGAGTTTGTAAAAGAGGATGGCAGCAAATTCTTTGATGGATATCCGTTTTTTGTAAATAAAGAATTAAATGGTTTACAGTTTCTTCTTACCGGTTCCGGTTTGGAACAAAAGGATTCCATGACCGGAGGCTATGGCTATAAGGAATATTGGATTGATATATGCTCAGAGGGAATTGTTTATGCCAGACTGGACGCAGGCTTTCACTATGCAGAGCCATTCGTAAATGATACAGCACTGCTTGATTTTGAAGCGATAAAGGAGTCCTTAAGGGAAAATATAAAGCAAAGCTTTGATACTTCAAAATGCAGTGTATCTGTCGTAAACTTTAATACGCTTGATTTTGTTTACTATCCTGTAAGCAATCCTGATAAACAAAATGAATTTACATTTGTTCCGGCTTGGGATTTTTCGATGTCACCTTATAACATAAGAGTTGTAATAAATGCAGTTGACGGCTCGCTTTTGTATATAGGATACGAATAGTTTATTTTACGTATGTTAATGTGACAAGATGCCTGTCCTCGTGTTACATATGTTTACACTATGGGGTGGTGAATATTCCGTAATATTCATCACCCTGTATTATATAATGATTATATGAATTATTGGAGTTTTCTTTCGTATCACTATATGTGATTATCTCTATATCATTGTCTTCCGAAGGAAGAGTGATATGATAATTATTTATGACATCCTCGCTTATGTCGGATGCCGATATTTGCTTTGCAGTGCTTTTTATAGATGGAAGATATGAGGTATAATTTTCCTTTCCGGTTGCTATAGCGCAAAGAAGTTCTCCGCTTTCATCTATGATAACTTTATGGCTTTCGGTATTGTCGTATCTTGTATAGGTTATTTCCCAATATATGGCGGCATAGATTCCAAAGGTTGTGTCCAGGGCCTTATAAGGGACTGCACGCCAGGTGTACCAGTTTTGATATTCCGAGCTTATCTTTTCGGGATAAAGACCGTCGTTATATAGTGCAAGAATATTGTCGGAGGCCAAAAGATATGCATCGTATTCGGATATGCTGCATTCTTCTTCCGAAGCCGGTGAAACATTGCTTTCCCAACTGTTGGTTATAAGCTGTAATCGCTGATATAAGGAAAGCTGTCTTGAAGCACTTTTTACCACTGCTACAGAAGGACCGGAATAGTATTCCGTTGGTACGACATTTACCTTATCTATACTTTGATTCATACGGTTGTTAAGTAAAAGTTTAGGTACATAAACCGACGCGCAGGCAGATATTATACATAATGCTATTACAAGTATGTTGATTAAGTTGTTTGAAAATTTCTTTTTCATCATTCGATATCTCCGATTTTAAAATATATTTTAAAGGTCGTTCCGACATTAGGAGTGCTTTCGATTTTCATATCCGCATCATGTCTGTTAAGTATAAGGCTGGCAAGGGATAGTCCGAGTCCGGCACCGCCCTTCTTTCTCGAACGGGATTTATCGACCATATAAAATTCGTCACATATACGGGACAAATCCTTTTCTTCAATTCCGACACCAAAATCCTGAACAGTAAAACAGTAAAATTCCCCTTTTTTAGCTCCCGTAAATATAACCCTGCTTCCTTTGGAGGAGGCTTTTCTTGCATTATCTATCAGGTTGATAAAAACGGTTTTTAAAAGCTCTCTGTCACCTGTGATAATGCCCTGCTCAAATTCATATTTTAAGCTTATGCCGTCTGAAGATAGTATAGGCTTAACACTGTTTACTATATCATTTCCGAAGGAGACGGCGGAGATAGGCTTTTTATCTATAGTGTTGGACTTAAGGTAGATTAAATCAAAGAGCTTCATCGACATATCCTCAAGTCTTTTTCCTTCAGAGAAAATGTAATTAAGTGCCATAAGCTGCTGGTCTGCATCCAGGTCGGTGGAACGCATGGTGTCTGCATAGCCGATTATTGCGGTCATAGGAGTTTTTATCTCGTGGGTAAAATCGGCAACAAACTGATCCCTTCGCTTTATCATATCATTTAATTCGCCTATGTGTGTTTCAACGGAGTCCGCCATCTGATTAAATTTATCTGACAAAAGAGCGACCTCATCGTGCCCTTTTATATCGCTTCTTTCACTATAGCTGCCTTTGGCAAAAGCATCCGTAACCTTATTTAGCTTTTCAAGAGGTCTGGTAAGGAAGTAGCTTATAACATATATGATTATGGTTGCTGATATAAGTATGATAAGTGAAAGGCTTCGGTAATCATTTATACTTTTCTTTGCAAATAGCTTAAGACCGGTTATATCCCTTCTGGTTATGATGTTGAGGACACCCTTGTCTATTTTACAAAAAGAGGCAATATAAATGAAAAGCCTGCCGCCATCTTCGGTTATAATATAGTTCTTAATATTATTATCCACCTGTAATATCAAATCATCGGGGATAATTATATTTTCCTCGCTGGAAAATACCTGATTACCCGAATATAGTATTATGAGGTCGGAGGTATCGCTCATCATTCCTGCATAGACCTGTCCGGATATGGAATCAAGTTCACGGTCCAAATTATACCGTGGACTGTTGATTACCGAAAGAAGAGAGTATTCAATTGAAGCTTCAGCAAGGTTGTTTTCCAAAACAGCATTTTCAATCTGGGTATCAAGAGCAAGCTCATAGCTTCTCTTTAGTATGACATATCCCACTGCAAGCAAAACAGCCGATAACAAAAGCATATTAATGATAAGCACTTTATATCTGAATTTCATTTTTATTTCCTTTATTCTGCCAGACGATAGCCTGCGTTATAAATGGTCTTAAGGTCGTTTTTTAAGTCAAGCTTTTTTCTGAGTCTCTGTATGTGAAGGTCAAGGGTTCGGGTTTCGGAAAGCTCATCACTGAAGATAAGCTCTGGCCATACCAGCTCATACAGTCTGTCACGGAACAGAGTGATATTTTTATTTCTGATAAATACAACCAAAAGCTCAAATTCTTTAGGAGTAAGCGAAATGGCAGTATCTCCTTTTTTTACGATGTGATTATCCGTATCAACGGTTATGTCCTTGAAGGTCAGTACGCTTTCTGTCTTGTTATATCGTCTTAAGACGATATTGATTCGGGCAAGAAGCTCGACTATCTCAAATGGCTTTACCAGATAATCCTCGGCACCGGAGGTAAGGCCTTTAATTCTGTCATCAAGGGAAGCCTTTGCGGTTATAAAAATAACCGGGATATTCATAGGTCTTATATATTCCATCAGCTCATAGCCGTTAATCTTAGGAAGCATGATGTCAAGAAGTATTAGATCAAAATTATTGGTTTCAAGCATATCGGCCGCACTTTCGCCATCATAAAGGGCAGTGCAGTTATAGCCTGCGCGGGTAAGATTCATCACAATTAAATCCGATATTGGCTTTTCATCCTCAACTATAAGTATCTTTAACATAAAGCTTACTCCTTTTTTTATAAGTCAGCATAGGAAAATAATAGTTTTTTTGCTGACTTATCTTAATTTAAAAATCAGGCTGCAGTCTTACATGCATATTATAACCCAATATCTATATTAAAGTTAAGATGTATCTGAAATGTTTCTTATTTTCTTTTTTTTGAAACAATTTTGATACAAAGAGGTAATATCATAAGGTTGATTGTAAGAGAAGATAAGTGTGTCAAGAAACAGGCATATGACAGAGTAAGGATGTGACAGAGGACAGGCACACTGTAACATAAGGATAGGTACACTATCACAAAGATTTATTATATAAGGACGAAAAAATTATGAAAAAAATATCCTTAATTATTTTTCTTTTAAATATATGTATTCTTTCCGGTTGTACTAACCAAAGTAATGAGGAGCTTGTACCTCCGCAGGATAAAAGCTACACGCCGGTAATTCATAATACGGACTATGTCATAAAGCAGGATGTTACTCCGAGTGCAGAGCTTAAGCTTAGTCTTTTGGATTATGAGGAAACCGGATACAGAATAAGTCAGAGTGAGTGGAACCGTATTAACGGACAATATATGCTTACCGTGGATAAGGTATGGGTTAAAGCCGGTGATGAGATAAAAGCAGGTGAGCTGCTCATTTCATTTTCTTCGAAGGAGCTTGATGATAAGCTCAAGAGCTATGAGGATAAAAAAGCCGAAGACCTTCTTGCAATTGACCATTATAATCGATTGGCAGGGATAGATACATCTTATGATTACAAGTCCGATATAGAGCTTTTAAATCAGGATATAACCATTGCGGATGCTTATATATCCGATATTAATTCTCTGTATGATGAGATAAATATAAAAGCTACATCTGATGGTATTGTCAGCTTTGTAAGTCCGTATCTTTCTGACGGATATATTATCACTGGTGAGGTGCTTATCAAGGCATCGTCAAACAGTAAGGAATATGTCTGTGAAACCACGGAAGACCTTGGGCTTAATGTGGGGGATGTCTTTAATGTCGAAAATGATATGACGGCATATGAGCTTTGTATAAAGGATATTGTTTTTGACGAAGGAAAGACCAAGATATATTTTGAACCCTTACCCGGAAGTGAGAGCGTCCTTTCGGAAAATAATCTGACCTTAATCATAAAAAAACCGGAGATTAAGGGTGCACTTTGTGTTAAGTCACAGGCGGTATTTGAGGAGGACGGACATTACTTTGCTTACAGATATAAGGAGAATGGATTGAGGGAAGCGGTTGAGGTTACGATTGGCGACTATGTGGATGATTATGTGGTTATAACATCGGGACTTTCCGAAGATGATGAGGTAGAGCTATGGGATTAGGACGATTTAAGAACAATAAAATACCCGGATTTTTGTCCTGCCTGATTATCCTTTCCCTTGGCATAACAGGCTGTGGTACTAAGAAAACAGAAGAGGCTCCGGAGCTTTTGGAGCCTGCTTCGGAGGTTACATTTATTCGCCCTGTTTCGTATAAATATGTATCGAATCCGGAATGCCTCATGGGAGTTGTTGTGCCGGATAGCAGCTATGTGATAAGCGAAAAGAGCGTGCTTATAAAAAGCATAGAGGTTAATATCGGTGACAGTGTTAGTAAGGGAGATATAGTCGCCTACGGTGAGGTTTCGGTTTATGAGGATGAGATAAAAAGAAAGGAAGAGGAGTTAGGTCAGCTTGAGGCTGGGAAAAAAAATGAAAGCATTATAGCTGATGAAAAAATAAAACAGCTTGGGTACAAAAAGGCGGCAGCGGAATATGTGGGTGATTCGGAAAATGTATCCGAGTTTGATAAGGAGATCAGCATAGAAAATGAAAATAAAAGATATAGTGAAGCCTTAAAAAATGCAGCCATAGAGGAGCTTTCCTCGGATATAAAAAAATTAAAGGAGGAGAAGGAAAAGCTGGTATTTACCGCTACCTCGGACGGAAGGGTTACATTTATAAAGGATTTGTCCGCTACACCGACAGCAGGAGTAAATGAGGCTATTGTTGTTATATCCGACTTTGATGATTATTACATAGAGGTTCCGAAGCTTACCATAGATAAATATAAATTCAAGAACTACACCGAAAAGTATGCTTATATAGACGGCAAAAGGGCCGGTATTTCCGAATATGAGTATAGTAGTGAGGAGGTAAGCTGTGCCACATCAAACAAAACCTATCCCTGTATGAGATTTAAGCCTGATAATGAAAGCTTAAGCAAAAGCTTAAATGTGGGGGACAACCTTTTACTTTACTTTGAAAAAAATGAAGCAAAAAAGGTTTTGGCTGTCGGACTTGATTCGGTAAATAAGGATGAATCGGGAGCCTTTGTATATGTGTGTGAGGATAAGAATGATAATGATTTCGAACTTATAAAAAGGTATATAAAAACAGGAGCAGAGGGAAGCCATTACATCGAGGTAACCGAAGGATTGTCCGAGGGTGAGCTTGTCTATTATTCGTCCGATTCGGTGGTGCCTCTTTCGTACAGTGAGGAAACCGTAGTAAGAGGTGAGTATAAGGAAAGCTATAAAACGGATATCGTGGTGATGTCTGACAATGATGTGAGTGTGATTGTGGCAAAGGATAGCGGAGTAGTATCGGACATTTACGCAAGTGTAGGTGATGAGGTAGATAAGGATAGTCAGGTCTGCCTTATCGATACACAGGCAGGTCAGGCGAGACTTACGGAATTAAAGACGCTTATGTCGAGTGCGGATACCGAGCACGAAAAGGCGGTAAAGGAATTTGACGAAAGAGAAAAAGCTTTAAATGAAGAGCTTGCCTTATATGCAGGCATGGAGGCACCGGTTGCATCGGAAACAGATGCACTGGAGGATTATCTTTATAAGGATGAGGAGATAAAAAGTGAGCTTGCCGTACTTTCAACCGAAAGAGCCATAGAGGCATCCGCGTATGAGAGTAATAAAAAACTGCTTAATGATGAATACGTTGCGCTTAATAATATGAATAACGGAAGCGGAGGAAACATTTGCTGTGCCCCCAGTGAGGGAAAGATAGGATATATAAATGTATCAAAATCTGATGTGGTAAATAAAGGTGATTTTATCTGTTCTGTAGTAAGACCTACGGGAGATATATATAAGGTAATGATAAGCAGCTCCGTTATGTCCAATCAGGACGGAGTTTCGGCGGCCTTGGGCAGCAGGGTAAGTCTTTATATCGACGGAAAAAAATATGAAACTACATGTGCCGGAAAAAACGGATACAACGGAAGGTATTATATTTTTACCGAAGGTGATAAGCAGTATGCAGCTTATATGACACCTTATAAAAGCGGTACAAATGAACAATTTTTTATAAGACTTGATGAGGATACTGCCGGGGAAATTGCAGGTAATGCTTTAGAGGATAATAAGGTTACAGCCGAGTTTGATAAGCTTAGCTTAGACGGAGTGATTGCGGTACCGACCAAAGCCATATATCAGGAGACGGATAAGCTTTCGGGAGGAAAGGCTTATTATGTGTGGATGCTTGAAAATGACATGATAGTCAAAGAATATGTAGAGACCCTTAACGGTACGGAGGCAGATGGCAAAAAGCCTGTTATATACGGAGTGGATGAGGGAGATATATTGCTGGTAGAGTAAGAGAGGATAGGAGAATATATGCTTGGTTTTATACTTTTAAAGATGAAAAATAAATATAAGCTTTATACCTGTCTTTTTCTTGGAATGGTTTTTATGCTTGCAACTTTTTCGCTTATTTCCTTTTACGGTAACGGTGCCATGGAAAAGCTGATTAATGACGGCTTTTATGAAAGCTACGAGAAAAACGGCGATTTCCCTGCGGTTTTATCAAGAAACGATATAGTTAAAAGAAACAGGCTTGAAACAGTTAAGGAAACTGTAAAAAGCTATGAGAATTCATGGAATAAATATCTTAGCTGTCCGGTGCTTGCCTCGGAATATATCTATACCCTAAAGGGATGTCCGGTGGAGCTTTCTTATAAGGGAAAGGGAGGATATCTTGATATTGCTTATATCGAAGGAGGGGGATTTAATGCGGTAGACGGATTAAAGCCGGATGAATTGGGAACGCTTTCGGATGATTTTTATGAATATAATTCTTTGGGAGAAAAAGGGGTTTATCCTTGTGTTATAAGCAGAAAGCTTATGGATTTTTATAATCTCGTGGTGGGTGAAAGGATAACCTTTACCAATATCAAGGATGAGTCGGGAAATGTTCTTACGTTTGAGATAGCCGGTATTGTGGAGGAAGAAGGCTTTGATGATTATACATGGTATAAGAGCCTTACGGATATTTCACTTACAATATATACGGATGAGGCTTCCTTTGACGAAATAGCGGAGGGCTTTAACTTTAATGCCATCGTCTGTGAAAACTATGAGCTTATAGACTACAGATATATCAATCCGCAAAATGCTGAAACGATTCTTGATTATATTGAACAGTTTCATGAAAGAGATGAGAAGCTTGATGAAAATATATCCGTAGTTTTAAAAAACTATATGGTTTCAAGAAGAACTGTTAAAACCATACTCTATGTGATTATCATACCGCTTTTGATACTGATGATTATATTTATATCGATGATTTCCGTAAGGATAGTTGATTCCGAAAGAACGGAAATTGCAGCCTTAAGAAGTAGAGGACTTTCATCGGCAAAAATACTTAAAATGTATGTATTTCAGGTGA
This sequence comes from uncultured Lachnospiraceae bacterium, assembly GCA_902800325.1. Lineage (GTDB taxonomy): Bacteria > Bacillota > Clostridia > Lachnospirales > Lachnospiraceae > Coprococcus_C. Next base: position 9,965 of record CADCDW010000025.1, on the reverse strand, counting down.
TATTTCTTTCTTTATTTGCTTATATTTTCGGAATTTTACTTGGTTACGGTCTTTTCAAAATTGCGGGAAGGGTAGACGGCTTTTTAAGTATCTCGGGAAGTATAAAGGTATACAATTCATTTACCTATGATGTGTTTATCTATGCCTTGGTTGGTGCTTGTTTTTCCGGGATATTGCAGCTTATTCCTGTAATATTTACATACAAGGATACTGTACTTGACATAAAGCATAAAAAGCTGGCAAAGCTTAAGAAACCGGGTTGGGAGAGAGGCTTTGCGGATGTTATATTGCTGCTTGTATCTTCATACATGATATATGATTTTAATAAGCAGCTTGAAGCCATGAGACTTAATACGCTTTCCGGTAAGGGACTTGATCCTATGATTTTTGTATCATCGACGATTTTTATGGTTGCTGTCGGTTTACTGTTCTTAAGAGTACTCGGTTACACCTTAAGGTTAATTTTCAAATTGTTTAATAAGAGGTTAAAACCTGCAGATTATGCTTCATTTTTACAGGTGATAAGGAACAGGAAAAAGAGCGATGTTATATCGATATTTATGGTAATAACCATAGCTTCAAGTATATTTAATGCAACGGTTGCACGAACGGTCAATGATAATCTTAATGAAAGAATCAGATATAATGTGGGAACAAATCTTGTTTATAAGGAAAAATGGAAGGTTAAGCTTGCCGGTATGGTTCCTCCGCTAAAATGGAGATATGATGAACCGGAATATGATATTTACAATAATCTGGTTAAGGAGGGCTATGCAAAGGGCATTACAAAGGTTATCAGGGATGATAAGGCGACGGCACAGTTTAACAATAAAAAGCTTGAGGATGTTACCCTGCTTGGGATAAATACCAAGGAATTCGGTGAGACAGCATTTTTAAAGGACGGACTTACGGATATCCATTGGTTTAATTACTTAAATAATCTGGCAGTGAAAACTAACGGAGTGATAATATCGAAAAATCTTGCCGAGTATTATTCCGTTAAGGAGGGTGACACCATAGGATGCTTACGGTATCCGCCTCCGGAGGCATTGGATAAGGAGGGCTTTACATCGGCTTATTATGAGGTAGTAGGGATAGTGGATGCTTTTCCGGGCTATAAGCAGTATGAAAGCTATGCGGATGAGGATGGCAACATGGTCGAGAAGGAAAGCTACCTTATGGTTATTAATTATGCAAATGCAGTTAGTGTATATGGGATTACTCCATATGAGCTTTGGATAAGTACGGATAATGCGGATAGGACAAGAAGCTATCTGGATGAAAGGCTTGCGGAACAAAACAGAGATAGAGAGTATTATATAAATCTCGATGAGGAGATAGTCTCTATGAACAGCTCGGCGGTTATACAGATAACCAACGGACTTTTTACGATTAATTTTTTGCTGTCGATTTTGCTGTCGGTAATCGGATTTTTGATATTTCAGATTACGGAGCTTCGCGACAGGCAGAGCCTTTTTGGAGTTTACAGGGCTATGGGCATTTCCATGAGGGAGATTAACCGTATGCTTTTTATAGAGGTTTTCGGCGTGCTTTTTTCCGGAATACTCGCAGGCGCATTTTCGGGATTTATTACAACGATACTTTATATAAGAATTTTTTCAACCGTTTATCTGCCGCAAAGACACAATGTTCCTGTCGGTATCTATACGGATGTTTGGGATTTTTTGAGACTTGGAATTATCCTGATAATTACCTTTGCGGTATGCTTTGCGATTATAAGGCGAATAGTGAAAAAGCTTAAGATCACAGAGGTAATTAAGCTCGGAGAGGATTAGGGTTTTTGATATGGATGATAAGGATGTTATTTTAAAGCTTAATAATGTATCCAAAAGCTTTTTACTTCGAAGCGGTGAAAGGCTTGAGGTCATAGATGATATGAGTCTTTCGTTTCCCTTGGGACAGCTTGTGATTATCAAGGGTAGATCCGGTTCGGGCAAGACTACACTTCTTAACATAATGGGAGCACTTGATAATGATTACAGCGGAGAGGTTATATTTGACGGACGTAATTTAAATACGCTTAAGGAAGAGGAAAGGGAACAGATTAGAAGGTGCGAGATGGGCTTTGTATTTCAGTCTGTTGCACTTATACCTATCATGACGGCGTATGAAAATGTTGACTTTGCACTTAGAACTGTCGGTATGACCGATGACAGAGAGGATAAGATAAAGGAAGCATTGGAGTTAGTAGGACTTTCAGAGAGAGCTACACATTATCCTTTTCAGCTATCGGGTGGAGAGCAGCAAAGGGTGGCGATAGCCAGAGCAATAGCTAAAAAGCCAAAGATTATTTTTGCAGACGAGCCAACCGGAGCACTTGATACCATGACGGGGCTGGTTGTTGTTAAGCTTTTTAAGGAGCTTGCTTACCGCTACGGAATAACGGTTGTTATGACAACACATGACGAGGGGCTTATGGATATGGCGGATATTCTTATCAATCTTGAAGAGATAAACAGGAGAGGTACATATGAATGATGAAGTAGAAAATATAATAGAGTGCGATAATCTCGTCAGGATTTATAAAACAGATGAAACCGAGGTAATGGCTCTTCAGGGGCTTGACCTTAGTGTGAAAAAGGGCGAGCTCATGGCGATAATCGGTAAATCCGGAAGCGGAAAGTCAACCCTGCTTAATATAATCGGCGGTTTAGAGCGACCTACTGTCGGTAAGGTTTTGTTTAATGGAAGAGACATAAGTACATTTTCGGAAAAGGAGATAATAGAGTACAGGAAAAAGAGTATAGGTTTTGTCTGGCAAAAAAGCATACTTAATCTTATGCCTTATCTTAATGTGATTCAAAACCTTGTGACTTATGCAAGGTTTAACGGGATGAGTAAGAAGAAGGCTTATGAAAAGGCGCTTGCTTTGCTTGAGAAAGTTGGAATAGATAACAGGAAGCAAAGCTTTCCGCTTGAGCTATCGGGTGGAGAACAGCAAAGGGCGGCGATAGCCATGAGTCTTATGAGTGATCCGGAGATACTTTTGGCAGATGAGCCAACCGGAGCGGTAGATGAAAAAACAAAGGACAAGATTCAGGAGCTTTTCAGGTCGCTCAATAAAGAGCTTGGAATTACAATCATAATAGTAACACATGATTTAAGCCTTGCGGACAAGGTTGACCGTGTGGTTATGATATCTGACGGAAAGATAAGTACGGAGAGGGTATTAAAGGAAGAGTACAAAAATAAGTTAAATGAACTTGAGGGCTATGACCTTGAAGCCCTTAAGCTTAGCGGTAAAGAAAGCCATGATGAATACCAGCTTCTTGATAAAGCGGGCAGGATTAAGCTTTCAGAGGATATGCTTACGGCAGCGGGCATAGACACAAACCGCGTCAAGGTAAGCGTGGTCGACAAGAAGATAGTTATATCACTGGATGAATAAAGAAGTGAGTCATGGGGCTTAAGCCCCATGACTCACTTTTATGATACTTCTTGTATGAGTTCAACTATCTTGGTAATTGCATCTGTTTCATGTGCTTTTTTCATGTTGACTATATATTTTTCACGATTTTCATATACTTCATTAATGGCTTCAAGTAAGGAGGAATCATTTACATCTTCTTCCATCAAGAGCTTTGAGTAACCGCTTTTTTCAAAGGATTTAGCGTTAAGTATCTGGTCGCCGCGGCTTGCCTCAAGTGAAAGCGGGATAAGTACTGCCGGCTTTCTTAATGCTAAAAGCTCACAGATTGCATTTGCGCCTGCGCGGGATACTACCACGTCTGCAAGGGATAACAAATCGGCAAGCTCGGATTTGATGTATTCAAATTGTACATAGTTTTCTGTATTAGGCTTAGCCTTGTTGGTTTTGTCCTTGCCGCAGAGGTGGATTACATTATATTTTTTGGTAATCTCATCAAGACAGGACCAGATTGCTTCATTTACACGGACGCTTCCGGTACTTCCGCCTATTATAAGAAGTGTAGGACGAAGCTCTTTGAAACCGCAGAAGGTCATTGCCTTTGCGGAATCTCCTTCAAATAATTCCTTCCTTATAGGAGTTCCGGTAACAACTGCCTTGCCGGGAGGAAGCTTCTCCAGGGTTTCTGGGAAGTTGCAACATACCTTTGAAGCTTTAGGTATTGCAATCTTATTGGCAAGTCCCGGTGTCATATCTGATTCATGAATGATACATGGTACATGATTGGACTTGGCTGCAAGAACAACGGGAACGGCTACAAATCCACCCTTGGAAAATACCACATCCGGCTTAAGCTCTTTAATTATTTTCTTGGCTTCACTTAAACCCTTGATTACCCTAAACGGATCGGTAAGATTTTTCACACTGAGATATCTTCTTAATTTACCTGTAGCTATTCCATGGTAAGGAATATCCATTTCTTCAATAAGTTTTTTCTCTATTCCCTCATATGAACCTATGTAATGTATATCATAGCCCTTTTCTTTTAAAACAGGTATTAATGCCATATTTGGAGTTACGTGTCCGGCGGTTCCACCGCCTGTTAAAACTATTCGTTTCATTTAAACCTCCATAAAATGTAGTGTTTTAGGGTGTGACATAGGCTTGAGCCCATATCACATCAAACAGATTCCTTTGATGAATTATACCATAATTAACGTTATGCTTAAAGTAATATTTTCTGTCGCAATTTGAAAGAATGTTTCGTCTTAATCCATCTTGATTTCTCAAGTTCACGTTTTTTATAATCACGGCAATGTTATATGGAAATATCTATTTTAAGATGCATCTGTCCGGCAAAAAAGTAATGTTAAATGTCAGGAAAAGAGGGCATAAGGGTGTCGCAGCCGGATGCTTAACATTTCCGTATAATAATATTATATGAAAGAGGGATATAAAATGTTTGATGAATTCATGGGACTTGGAACGAGCGTATACATTCTTTGGGGGATAGGCGCCTTGGGACTTCTTCTGAAGCTTGCCGCAAATATACATATGAAAAGAATGATAAAAGCGTCCGGTAACATGGCAACCACCAAAAGACGGGCATTAAGGATTATGCGGCTGAAATATATAAACGGAAAGAGTCTGGGGATAAATACGGGGAGCAGCGCCTCCTTTGTGGATAAAAACGTGAGGAGTATGCGGTATCTGGGGGTCCCGCTTTATGTCTGGCGGCGGACGGGTCTTATGCTTAGCTTCCTGACCGCCGGTGTTGTGGCGGGCACCTTCTTATATAATGATGTATCATGGAGGGGCAGCCCCGACATGGTAAATCTTTTGGCAAATGCAGTGTGCGTGTGTGCATTTTTAATGATTACGGAGAATATATTTTTAATAAATAATAAATTGGAGATATTGAAGGCTAATATAAGGGATTATCTGGACAATGTTCCGGGTGTCCCCAGGGATACTGCCAAAGGTGTAAATAATCCCATTTCATTTGAGGATGCAAAGCAGGTTTTGAAAAATCAAAATGAGCATAGTCTGTCTGCCGGGTCAGAGGCGGCGGCAACCATTATTTCCGATAACCTGGCTAAACCTGAAAAATCCTTGCATGATATAAGGGGAGATAACATTATTGATTCTTCGCCACATATAAAAAATGTATCGGAGGAAAGTGGTGAGGAGACAGACGAGGCGGTATTAAACAGCTTTCTAAGGGAATTCTTTTCTTGAAAAAAATAAAATTTATAAAGTATTTTTTGATTGCCGTAGGTATTCTTACTTTTTTCTGGCTTATGAAAAGTCAGAGTTTCATAAGCTATAGAAAAAAGGCGGCAGGAGTTGAGCCCGCAAAGGAAACAGTTAATGAAAATACAGATAGCTGGTTGAGTGATAAAGGAGAAAAATCAGATGGTACAAAGAATGATGAAGAAATATATATAAGGTATTATGAAGACGATGGTTCTTATAGTGATAAATCATCGGATTCAGATGACGAGTGTATTGATGCAAGATACATAAACCAGCCGATTGTAAGTAATCTTCACGAGAAGGAATACTATTATGATTTTAGCAATGAAAAACTTGCATGGTGGTTCAAGCGTGACAATAATCATGGACCGAGCGGCTGCGACGATAAGGTTAATTTATCAGATTACGGCGCCTATTATCTGGATGAGAAAGAGACTTCTGATGAGAAGGTAATTTATCTTACCTTTGACTGTGGATATGAAAACGGATATACCGGTCATATACTCGATGTGCTTGCCGAAGAGGATGTGCCGGCATGCTTCTTCGTAACCAAGACATATATAAGAGATAACATAGATTTGACTAAAAGAATGAAGGAGGAAGGACACCAGGTTGGAAACCATACCATAACCCACCCGTCATTACCAACGAAGTCATATGAGGAGATTATTCAGGAAGTAAACGGCTGCGCAGATTATATGAAGGAGGCAACCGGATATGATATGGATCCGTACCTTCGCCCACCATGTGGAGAATACAGCGAGCGAACTCTTGCAATAATCCATGACTTAGGGTTCAAGACTATTTTCTGGAGTATGGCGTATCTGGATTATGATGTAAATAAGCAACCGGGTGCAGATTATGTAATAAATCATTTTAATAAATATCATCACAATGGTGCAATCATACTTATGCACAATGTATCAGCATCCAATTCGGAGGCTTTGCAGACCGTGATACAAAATTTGAAAGCCTGCGGATATCGGTTTGCGAGCCTCAATGAATTGGAATAAATCATAATATTTTCCTTGTATTCATAACACCTAAATGATAAAATATAATTTAGTTGTTTTATAAATAAAAAAGATAAGGAGATATATTATGGCAAAGACAGTAAAATTTGATTTTAGCAACACAGAGTTTAAGGCTTCCAAAGAAGATGTAGCAGCTATGAGCGAAAGAGTTAAGGCTGCAAAGAAGACTCTTCTTGAGAAGACAGGCGAAGGAAATGATTTCCTCGGATGGATTGATCTTCCTGTAGATTATGACAAGGAAGAGTTTGACAGAATCAAGAAGGCAGCAGCAAAGATCCAGAGTGATTCAGATGTACTTGTAGTTATAGGTATCGGTGGTTCATACCTTGGTGCAAGAGCAGCTATCGAAGCACTTCGTCATTCCTTCTATAACTCAGTAACTAAGAAGGTTCGTAAGACTCCTGAAATTTATTATTGTGGTAATAACATAAGCAGTACATACCTTGCAAACCTTATGGATGCAATTGCCGACAAGGATTTTTCCGTAAATGTAATTTCAAAGTCAGGTACAACTACTGAGCCTGCAATCGCATTCAGAATCTTCAAGAAGAAGCTTGAAGCTAAGTATGGCAAGGAAGAGGCTGCCAAGAGAATATATGCAACAACCGATAAGGCAAAGGGAGCACTTAAGACACTTGCAACAGAGGAAGGCTACGAGACATTTGTAGTACCTGATGATGTAGGAGGACGTTTCTCAGTACTTACTGCTGTTGGTTTACTTCCAATCGCTGTAAGCGGAGCAGATATTGATAAGCTTATGCAGGGTGCAGCAAATGCAAGAGAATACTGCATAAATGATGAATTTGATAACAATGATGCCATGAAGTATGCAGCAGTAAGAAATGTACTTCATGAAAAAGGTCTCGGTATGGAAATCCTTGCTAATTATGAGCCATCTCTTCACTATGTATCAGAGTGGTGGAAGCAGCTTTATGGCGAGAGTGAGGGTAAGGATGGAAAGGGTATCTTCCCAACCGCAGTAGATTTGACTACCGACCTTCATTCACTTGGACAGTTTATCCAGGAGGGTACTCAGAACCACTATGAGACTGTTATAAATGTTCTTAATTCAAGAGAGACTGTAGTTATGGAAGAGGAGCCGGTTGACTTAGACGGACTTAATTACCTCACCGGTCAGACTGTTGATTTTGTAAATAAGTGTGCCATGAACGGAACAATTCTTGCACACGTTGATGGTGGAATTCCTAATATCAGAGTTGATATTGATAAGATAGATGAGCTTACAATCGGAGAACTCTTCTATGTATTTGAATTTGCTTGTGGTATGAGCGGATACGTGCTTGGCGTTAATCTATTTAACCAGCCGGGTGTAGAAAGCTACAAGAAGAACATGTTTGCACTTCTTGGCAAGCCGGGCAACGAAGAAAGAAGAGCCGAGCTTCTTGCAAGACTTGGAAAGTAATTTAATATATACTTTTTAATGTTGAAGGAAAGACGGTTGATGCTACAAATTATCAAAAAGTAAAAATATACCGTTGGCATTTATGCTTATATTTGATTCGGGTATGGGAGCTGTTTATCTTTCTTTAAGAAGATTTATGAAAAAATAAATAATAAGAAATGGGCTGTGTATAGCACAGCCCATTTTATTATGGACAATTGACTGCGAATGAAGATACTTCATGGATATATTGCTGAGTACTCATTTATAATTTGCTCATTCGTACTTGACTAATTTGTAAATGAGCATTATAATATAGCAAAAAGCGGAGGTTGGACAATGTTTATAGGAAGAGAAAAAGAGTTAAACGCATTAGATAAACTTTATCAATCCGACAAGTTTGAGTTCGCAGTGATTTATGGACGTCGACGTGTGGGTAAAACTTCGCTGATTAATTACTTTATCAATGATAAGCAGTCAATTTATTTTATGGGTGTTGAGAGCAATGCAAAACAAAATCTTGAAAATTTCAGCAAAAGTATTATCGAATTTAGCAGTGGTATTCAGACGGAAACTTCTTTTGCTTCATTTCAGGCTGCGCTGGAGTATGTTTTTCAATTGGCTCAAAAGGAGCGGATTATCCTGACCATAGATGAGTATCCATATGTGGCGCGATCTTCTAAGAGTTTGGCGTCTACATTACAGTTACTGATAGACAAGTATAAGGACACTTCGAGATTGATGCTCATATTGTGCGGATCGTCCATGTCATATATGGAAGATCAGGTTCTTGCATATAAATCGCCGCTTTATGGAAGAAGAACAGCACAGATGAAGATTTTACCCTTTGATTTTGAAGAAACCTGCCAATATTTCCATAATGCTTCTGACGAGGATAAAGCTATACTATATGGTGTTGTAGGAGGCACTCCGCAGTATTTTCTTCAGATGGACGATAATTTAAGCGTAGAAGAAAATATTAAAAATACCTATTTGAATCCTGTGTCATTTCTTTATGAGGAGCCGCTTAATCTTCTGAAGCAGGAAGTTCGTGAACCGGCTATATATACGGCTATTATATCTGCGATTGCAACAGGGCATACACGAATGTCGGAGATTTCATCGAAAGTAGGCGAAAACACAAATGTATGCGCTAATTACATTAAGAATTTGATGAATCTGGGCATTGTCCGAAAAGAAACACCATACAGAGAGAAGGAATCAAAGAAGTCAATTTATTCGATAGAAGATAATATGTTTTGTTTCTGGTATCGTTTTGTATTGGCAAACAATTCTCTCATTGCAAGAGGGGCTGTCGATATGGTGTATAAACGTATCGAACCGCAATTACCTGATTATATGGGAAAAGTATTTGAAGAGATTTGTAAGCAGTATTTGTGGAAACTACTTTTTAGTGGTAATGCTCCGATTGAATTTGCATCCCTTGGGCGTTGGTGGGGAAATGATCCGATTCAAAGAAGCCAGGCAGAAATAGACATTATGGGGGAGCAGGATAGTGAGTCGGCTTTGTTTGCAGAATGCAAGTGGAGAAATGAGAAAGTGGATTCAGATGTTCTTGAAATCCTAATCCGACGCAGCAAATTGTTCCGCTACACAAAAGTGCATTACTATTTGTTTTCAAAGTCGGGCTTTTCAAAAGGATGTATCGAAAGAGCAAAAGAAATGGGCAATGTGACGTTGGTGAGCTACGCTGATATTATTAAATCTATGAAGCAGGATAGTAAATAAAAATTCACATTACGACCGATTTTTTATAATTCAGTTGACATAATCGTCTATAGTTTACATAAAAATGACACTATTTGTGTCATTTGTGTTTTTATATTGATTTTTGCTTTTTTATAGTGTAAGGTCATTTTAAAGC
>CADCDW010000024.1:14320-42518 GCA_902800325.1 uncultured Lachnospiraceae bacterium | reverse complement strand
CTGTGCCTTTGCATTGGCAATTATCTTAGCAGCCTGTTCTTTGGCATTATTAATAATTTTTTCAGCTTCCTTCTTAGCCTCAGTATCATCAAATGTTGAGGCACTAAGAGCCATTAAGAAGATAGACGGAGCAGATAAGATGAGCGTGGAGGAACTTTTAAAAGCAGCTCTTAAAAAGCTCATTTAATAAAAAGTGTTTTAATTATACAGATAATTATTTTTGCTTTGGAAAACAAATTATAGGATATTAAATAAAATGGAAAGAATTATAAATGCCGACATTATGCCGGAAGATGATAAAATTGAACAGGGCTTGAGACCGTCTTATCTTACAGAATATATAGGTCAGGAAAAGGCTAAAAAAAACCTTAAGGTATTTATAGAAGCTGCAAAAAAACGTAAGGAATCGCTTGATCATGTGCTTTTATATGGCCCGCCGGGACTTGGTAAGACTACACTTGCAGCGATAGTCGCCAATGAAATGGGCGTAAATCTTAAAATCACTTCAGGTCCTGCCATAGAAAAACCGGGAGAACTTGCGGCGATTCTCAACAGCCTTTCGCCAAATGATGTATTGTTTATAGATGAGATTCACAGACTCAATAAACAGGTTGAAGAAGTTCTATATCCTGCTATGGAAGATTTTGCGATTGATATAGTTATCGGTAAGGGTGCAGGTGCCCGATCCATCAGACTCGAACTTCCAAAGTTTACTCTTATAGGAGCAACTACAAGGGCGGGTATGCTAACAGCACCGCTAAGAGACAGATTTGGAGTTGTAAACAGACTTGAGTTTTATAATGTCACCGAGCTTATGCAGATTATCATAAGATCGGCAGGAGTACTTGGAGTAATTATAGATGATGAGGGTGCTTTGGAAATAGCTAAAAGATCCAGAGGAACACCGCGGCTTGCCAATAGGTTTTTGAAGAGAGTCAGGGATTTTGCGGAGGTTGAACATAGCGGTAAGATTGACTTTGATGTAGCTAAGGAAGCGTTGGACAGACTTGATGTAGATTCTTTGGGACTTGATAATACCGATAGGAATATACTTGAAACCATGATTTATAAATTTAATGGCGGTCCTGTTGGATTAGATACGCTTTCAGCCGCTATAGGCGAGGATTCAGGCACTATTGAGGATGTTTATGAACCATATCTTATAAAAAATGGGTTTATAAATCGTACTCCACGTGGTAGAATAGTTACTGAACACTGCTATAAGCATTTTGGACTTGAGAATCTTATAGCACGTGAGGATTGAGGAAAGTAATATTGTAAAGTTTTTATACAAGGAGATAAAAAAATGGCTAATAAAATTGATATACCTGTAGTAATTAACGGAAAGGTTTATACATTGAGCGGATATGAGGGCGAGGATTATCTTCAGAATGTTGCCACTTATATAAATGGCAAGATTGCCGAGTGTAAGACCTCTGACCAATACAGACGTATGAATACTGAGTATCAGGGCGTATTACTTGCCTTAAATATCGCTGATGATTATTTTAAAGCAAAAAATCAGGCTGATAATATGGCTGCAGAAGATACCACCAAGGAACAGCAGCTTTACGACTTAAGACATGAGGTTATAGAGGCTCAGATTAAGCAGGAATCAGCTCTTAAGATGATAGAAGAATATAAAGAGCAGATAAATGCACTTCAAAGAAAGATTATCCAGTTGGAATCTGAAAAAGGTAGAAATGACTAATGTTTAATTCCGGTATAGAAATTCTTGCACCATGCGGTTCATTTGATATACTTAAAACTGCCGTTAAAGCAGGCGCGGACGCCTGCTATATAGGCGGCAGTAGATTTGGTGCACGCGCATATGCAGATAATGTATCCAATGATCAGTTGGAGGCTGCAATCGACTATATCCATATTCATGGAAAAAAACTTTATCTTACGGTAAATACACTAATTAAGGAAAATGAATTATCTGATGCATACGACTACATCAAGACCTGTTATGAGATGGGGATTGATGCTTTTATAGTGCAGGATTTGGGATTGTTTAAGCTTATTAGAGATAATTTCCCTGATGTCCATATACATTGCAGTACGCAGATGAATATTACGTCATATCATGCGGCAGATTTTATGAAAAAGCTGGGTGCTTCAAGAGTTGTTACTGCAAGGGAGATGTCTTTAGAAGAGATTAAGCTAATAAAAGATAAAGTAGATATAGAAGTTGAAACCTTTGTACATGGTGCCATGTGTTATTCTTATAGCGGACAATGCCTTATGAGTTCACTTGCAGGTGGCAGAAGCGGCAACAGAGGAAGATGCGCTCAGCCTTGTCGTAAGTGCTATGATGGTGAATACATTTTATCCATGAAAGATATGTGTGCATTGGAACTTATACCCAAGCTTGTCGATGCAGGTATAGATTCATTTAAAATAGAAGGCAGGATGAAAAATGAGTATTATGTTGCATCTGCGGTTGACGCTTATAGGGAACTTGTGAATGATTATTTAAATGGTTCTTTCTTTGATAAAAAGGCTGCCGAATATAAAAAAAGACTTGCCAATATATACAATCGCGGCGGCTTTTGTGACGGATATTTCTTTATGCATAACGGACCTTCTATGATTTCAAAGCATAGACCTAACAATCAGGGAGTTTTAATCGGGCACTTAAAAGATGTTAAAGATGGAAAGATTCTTATAGACTTAAAAGAACAACTATATAAGGGCGATGTTCTTGAAATAAATTTGAGAAACAATAAAATTATAGAGATTACTTCGGGACAGGAAAAAAATGCACATAGTAATGTATGGCTTAATGCTCCTAAAACCAAATTAATCTTAAAGGGGCAGGATGTTTACAGGACAAGATGCAGTCATCTGCTGGATGAGGTATCAAAGCTTGAGGATAAGAGCAAGATTGGTCTTAACGGGAGATTTACGGCGCGTGTTGGTAAACCTCTTAAACTTGATATAAGTATGGCAAAACCGCATATATGGGGATTGGATGAGGATTATTACAGGATAAGTATTTCTGATGATGTGATACAAAAATCCAATAATTTAAAACTTGATAAAAATCAGATTATACAAAAGATAAATCAGCTTAAAAGTACGGATTATTATTTTGAGAAACTTGTTATAGATGCAGATGAAGATGCATTTGTTCCTGCAAGCCTTATTAAAAAGTTAAGAAGAGCTGCAATTTGCGGGCTTGAAGAAAAAATATGTGCAGGATATAAAAGAGATACTAAGTCAATTGGTTCATTTGATACTTATTATCATAAAATCTCATATACGTGTGGTGTATATGACAAATCTCTTTCTGAATCAGGGCATGTTTTAAACGATGATTTAAAAGTGCCTGAACTAAAAATTGGTGTGAAAAATGTTAATCAGCTTGAGGCTTTGTTAAAATATCCGGATATATATGGCGTATATATGGATAAGGAATTGCTAAAATCTATAAAAGATACGTCTTTAATGAATGAACTGACAGACAGGAATATTAGGATATATCTTGAATTACCTTATGTAATAAAAGGTTCTTTTGATTATCATAAGTATGTCAGGGATTTATCATTTGATGGTTTATATATCAGAAATATAGATGCATTTTCATGCGATATAGATTATAATAAGGATATTGTATTCGGAGCGGGATTATATGTATATAACAATATTGCAAGAGACTTTTTAAAAAATAAATACAGTGATATATGTTTTGAGATTCCGAAGGAGTTAAATATAAATGAATTAAAGCTGCTTGGTAATGAGGATTCGGAGCTTTGTATATATGAATATCAGCAGGTTATGATTACGGCAAACTGTATTAAAAAAAGCAAAGGATGTTGCAATAAAAAAAGAGAAATTGTAAGGATTAAAGATGACAGATCAAATATATTTTATGCTTATTCAAATTGTGATGAGTGCATAAATATTATTTATAACGGTGTTCCTTTCCTTTGTTTTGACAAGGATGATATAATAGATAATTGCAGGACAGCTTTTTATAGAATGAATTTTACAGTTGAAGACGACAAAACTATCAGAGCTATATTAAATTATTATTATAAGGGTGTAAAACCTGATATAACGTTTACTACAGGACATATGTTTAGAGGAGTAGAATAATATGGTCAATATTATCTGCGAGGTTTCCAAATATCTGATTATTTTATTTATGGTGCTTTATACGGTTAAGTGTTTCACCATACTTTCTGCATCAGATGAAAGAAAAAGAAAGAAGAAATTAAATAAACAGATTGGATATGTATTTATAATACATTTTCTATGCTATCTGACTATGTATCTAAGGATGGGAAGCATCAAGCTTATAATCTTTTATGCTGTTCAGATATTTGTTGCGGTGTTTTATATGGTTGTATTTCATACAATCTACAAGGATTCATCAAGACTCTTAACCAACAATACAGCATTTTTGCTTCTGATAGGATATACAATACTTACAAGACTTGATTTTGCCCTTGCTGTAAAACAGTTTATATTTGCAACAGTTGGATTGGTTATAACAGCATTTATACCATTTGTTATGGATAAGTGGAGAAATCTTAGAAAATATGGTGTTTTTTATGGTATTATAGGTATTATGATGCTTTTAACCGTTTGGGTACCGGGGCTCGGAAGAGAGGTTTACGGTTCCAGAAACTGGATAAGTATACATGGCTTTTCATTGCAGCCTATGGAATTTGTAAAGATAATTTTTGTAATGTTTGTTGCAAGTATGCTGGTTAAGGCCAATACCTTTGGGGACTTATTTTTAAATGCGATTATATCTGCAAGCTATATGGGGGTACTTGTCCTTGAAAAGAATCTTGGTGCCGCTGTTATATTTTATGTTACTTATGTTTTTATGGTATATCTGGCAACTTCAAGACCTGTATTTATGATAGGTGGACTTGGACTTGGAGTGCTGGCTGTAGTCGGTGGTTATATTCTGTTTAAAGATTCACTTTTCAGGCACGTTATGGTCAGAGTACAAGCATGGAAAGATCCGTTTGCATATATAGATACAAGCGGTTATCAGGTGGCACAGTCACTATTTGCGATGGGAACCGGAGGCTATATCGGTTCCGGACTTGGCAGCGGCAAGGCCGATACAATTCCTGTAAGTGAAAGTGATTTTATATTCTCTGCAATTTGTGAAGAACTTGGCGTTATATTTGGGCTGGCCTTAATACTTGTAATAATCAGTATTTTTATATCGTTTGTCAATATAGCCATGAAATCAAGAAAAGCATTTTATAAATATATTGCATTTGGATATGCGTCGATATATATGCTTCAATCTTTTTTAAATATAGGAGGAGTTACCAAATTTATACCATCAACCGGTGTAACACTTCCGCTTATAAGTTATGGTGTAAGTTCGGTTTTAAGTACGCTGATTGTATTTTCCATTATTCAGGGAGTATGTGTTATCAGCAATAAAGAGGCGGCTAAAAATGAAAAAGAAAAAGAACGTATCAGAGCAATCAAACAACAATATGAATATCAGGCAGCCTATGATCCTTACGGACAAAGATGAGGAATTTCTTGAAAAAGAAAAGCATAAGGCTGAAAACAACAGGATTAAAAATAAGCCTATACTTGTTATAACCTATTTTATGGTTATGGCTTTTGTAGGCATGATGGCATATGTGGTTTATTTTATGCAGTTTAAGGCCGGTACTGTAATTGCCAATTCCCGTAACACCAGACAGAATTCTTTTGCTGAAACTGTCGAAAGAGGGGATATTATAACAAGTGACGGAGTTGTAATAGCAACAAGTGAAACGAATGAAGAAGGCGATACTACAAGAAGCTATCCTTACGGAAGTATGTTTGCGCATCTTGTAGGCTATGACAGCTATGGCAAAACGGGACTTGAACTTCAGGCGAATTTTTATCTTTTAAGAAGTCATATAAATATAGTTGAACGTGTTTATAAGGAGCTAAGAGAAGAAAAAAATCGCGGCGATAATGTTATAACTACCGTTAATTTTCATATTCAGGAAGCTGCTTATAATGCGCTTGGCGGTTGTAACGGTGCTGTTATGGTTGTGGAGCCGAAAACCGGCAAAATACTTGCGATGGTTTCAAAACCGGATTATGATCCCAATGATATAGACAATGTGTGGGCATATCTTCATTCTGAGGAGGGCGCTGAAAGTACGATATTGCTTAATCGAGCTACTCAGGGACTATATGCTCCGGGTTCAACCTTTAAGGTTGTGACATTGCTTGAATATATAAAAGAGCATCCGACGGATTATGATTTGTATGGCTATAACTGTTCGGGAAGTGAGATTTTTGCCGGTGTAAATATTCATTGTTATGATTCAACTGCTCATGGTACCGAAAGCCTCGCCGACTCGCTTGCTTATTCTTGCAATTCGTCTTTTGCCAATATAGGTATGGGACTTGATTTTGGAGCATTTAACGAAACGGCGGAAAGCTTGCTTTTTAATTCTGAATTACCTTATGATGGTGAGTACAATAAATCTGAATTTGTTATAACGGCGGATTCGCCAAAGGATGCTATGCCACAGACAGCCATAGGTCAGGGAGATACAAGGGTAACACCTTTGCATAATCTAATGATTGTTTCGGCTATCGCCAATGATGGTGAACTTATGAAACCTTATCTTATGGATTCAATTGAAAATGATGATGGAGCAAATGTCAAAACTTTTAAGACAAAATCCTATGGTAAGCTTATGGATCCAAATGAAGCGGCTATACTTACGGAGTACATGAAAGGTGTATGTGATTATGGTACGGCAGCAAGATATTTTTATGGTGCAGCTTATGATGTGGCAGGAAAAACCGGTACAGCAGAGTATGACAATGAAGGCAATTGCAACTCATGGTTTATTGGATTTAGTAATCCTGACAATCCTGATATATGTATAAGTGTTGTTGTAGAAGACTCAAACAGTAACGGAGTATCGGCATCTGCAGTTGCAAAGGCGGTATTTGATGCTTATTATGCTCAATAAAAAATGATTTTCTTGCTATATATAATATATTTTGGTATAATATGAAGGATATATGTTACACACCAATCTTAAAGATGCAGGAGGATTTGCAATGGTAGAAGCAACAAGCTGTGGTGGTGTGGTAATCTTTCGAGGCAAGGTGTTATTGCTTTATAAAAATTTTAAGAATAAGTACGAAGGTTGGGTATTACCCAAAGGAACAGTAGAAAAAGACGAGGAGTATAACGAGACTGCTTTAAGAGAAGTCAAAGAGGAAACAGGCGTTGCTGCTCAGATTATTAAGTACGTAGGAAAAAGTAATTACACATTTAACACTTCATCTGATGTAGTGAACAAGGACGTTCACTGGTATCTTATGATGGCTGACAGCTATTACAGTAAACCACAGAGAGAAGAGTATTTTATGGACTCAGGGTACTATAAGTATCATGAGGCATATCATTTACTTAAATTTCCAAATGAAAAGCAGATTCTTGAAGAAGCTTATTCTGAGTATATGGCTTTAAAACAAAATAATCTGTGGGGAAGTAAAAAGTATTTTTAGTCAGAATATTAGATTTGAATATCAGCAAGCCTCAGGGGGTTAACTCTGAGGCTTTTGAGATAACAGTCCGAAAGGTGATTTGATTAATGAAAGAAAATGATAAAAATGAAATATCAGATAAAGGTATGGATGAGCTTGAGATTGATAAAATACTTGAAGAGGCTGAAAGACTGACTTCTAAAAAGAAATCGGATAGTATAGATTTGAAAAGCGAAAAGAAAAGTGATTCTAAAGGTAAAGAAGTGCCTGATAAGAAATCCGGTAAATCTGATAAAAAATCTGATAAAGTAACTGATAAAGCTGATAAGAATGATGAGAAAAAAACATCAGATAGTTCCGGTAATAGAGCGGATAAACAGAAGAAATCAGTTGAAAAGAGTCCTAAATCCAAGAAAAAAAAGCTTTACAAAGTTTTGTATATAGTTGCTATGACTATACTTATAAGTATATTTGTAGGTTGCTCGATTTATCTTATAGTTTATTTTTGGCAGGCAAAGAAGATTGACAAAAAGGTTGATGAGCTGAAAGACATGATGGTTGTCGAAGAAGATGATGATTATGAAATTGCTGAAGAAGAGACGGTAGTTGATGAAACAGGTAAAAAGACAGAGTATGTATATATAAACGGAACTAAAGTTCAGAGAAAGTTTGCCAGAATATATGAAAAGAACAATGATTTTATAGGTTGGCTTACAATTTCCGGAACAGAGATAGATTATCCTGTTATGTTTACTTTGGAAGATGAAGAGTATTATCTTCACAGGGACTTTGAAAAGAATTATAACGGAAACGGTACTTTGTTTATCGATACAGCTTCTGATGTCGAAAAACCAAGTGACAATATGATAATCTACGGTCACAATATGAAAAACGGAAAGATGTTTCACGATATATTAAAGTATGAGGATGAGGATTTTTATAAATCACATAAAAATATTAAGTTTGATACCATATATGGCGACGGAACATATGAAGTTATAGCTGCATTCAGGACAGAAATATATGACAAGGATTATACAGGTTTTAAGTATTATGCTTTCTTTAATGCAGACACACCTGAAGATTTTACAACTTTTGTTAAGGAATGTCAGGAGAGAACTCCGTATACTGTATCTACATCAGCTTCGTTTGGGGATAAGCTTATAACTCTTTCAACATGTGCTTATCATTCAGACGAGGGAAGATTTGTAGTTGTTGCAAAAAAAGTTGAGTAATCTTGACATTGATTATAAAATGTGATATATTTTCTCTTGCTGAGCCGGTGTGTCGGAATTGGCAGACGAGGCAGACTCAAAATCTGTTGCGGGCAACCGCGTATGGGTTCAAGTCCCATCACCGGCATGAAAGAAGGGTAATGAAAACTCAAAGGGTTTTCGTTACCCTTCTTTCATGTCGGTGATGGGGTGCAGCTTGCCGGTGCAAAACGCTTGACAAAAAATTTAGTTATGTTACAATTTCTTTATTGTATGTAATGTTAAGGAGATTTGATTATAATGCTTGATAAAGATTGTGCATTGAAGACTATTGTTGAAGGTGATTTTACTGCAAAACTTTTACCGGAGGGATACCTTTCTATAAGATATAAGAATTATGACTGCTATGGTATACAGGTTTCCGAAGATTTGGAAGAAGAAAAGATGAAAGAGGTTCTTGGATACGTTAAGTCTGTATATACATATCGTGAGGAACCTGCATTATCATTGAGCAATGGTAATAATTCACCGGATGAAGAGGGAGAGGTCGATATCGAGTTATACAGGCAGTATGGTATAACAAGGAAAAAGAAAAAAGTTAATCTTAAGATACAGGATCAGGACTTTTCTGAAACACCGGATGATCTTTCTTTTAATTATGTTTGGGGTACCATGAACCGTATAGATAAAAACATTCTTAAAAATAAGGTTCTTGCACATCTTGAAAGTCAAAAGCTTAAGGAAGAGTATGACAGAATTGAACTTCTTGTAAAATACGAGATTCCATATGATATACTTAAAGCTGTATACTATGATATAGATGAAAAAGAGTTAAAGATTTTATATAGAAGGTTAACAAGGACAAGATAATGTCTGTAAAAATACTGCTATTGGAAGATGACGCAGCACTTGCGATGGGAATTGAATATTCACTTAAAAGAGAGGGATATGAGGTAACTCATATCTCTACTTTTAATGAGGGAAAAGAGTGGCTACAAAGCTATGATAAGTTAAAAGATATAGTTGGTATATTTGATGTTATGCTGCCTGATGGTAATGGATTTGATCTTCTACGGCTTATGAGAGATAAAAAGGTTGATTTTCCTGTCATATTTTTAACTGCCGTTTCAGATGAAAATAATATAGTACAGGGTTTTGACATAGGTGCAGATGACTATATAACGAAGCCTTTTCATGTAAAGGAGCTTATGTCGAGACTTAAGGCGGTTATAAGAAGATACAGGATAGGTGAAGAACGTCTTGCTGAATATACCGGATATGAAGTGAATATATCTGATTTTCAGTCAGGTAATAATAAAATAAAAGAAAGCATAAATGATGAGAATAATATAGTAAAAAGCGAAAAAAATATATTTATATATAAAGATTTAACCATAGATACATGTGCTGCCATAGTTTATAAAGGAGTTGACTCAGACAGGAGAATTATTGAACTTACGCATAGTGAATACAAGCTTTTACTTTTATTTTTGAATAATAAAGATATGGTTCTTGAAAGAAGTTTAATACTTGATAAAATTTTCGACAGTAAAGGTTCTTTTGTGGATGACAACACATTGTCGGTTTATATAAAGAGACTAAGGGTAAAGCTTGGTGAGGAATATGAGGGTAAACCATATATTAAAACTGTAAGAGGTATTGGTTATATAATGGAAGGTTAGTTGTATGAAAAGTAGCGGATATTATGTGTATTTTGTGTTTGGAGGATTAATTATAATCGCAACGATAATTTGCGGATTTGTTTTTAATGCCAATCCCATATTTATTGTCATTGTAGCTTTGTCTGAACTTGTTATCTTTATGATGGGTATCATAATCTATAATTATTTTTTTAAACAGATAGAATCAATCCGGCTGGCTATAGAAAAACATAGTGATAGTATTCCGTATGGTTATTCGGAAGGAGAGATAGGTAAGCTTTCATCAAGTATAAATAATATGCTTGCCGAATTAAAAGAAACAGAGGTTAAGCAAAAGAAAGAAAAGGAATTCTTGCGTGATATCATATCAGATATATCCCATCAGATAAAAACACCGGTTGCCTCACTTACGGTATTTAATGATATTCTTATAAATGAGGTTGAAGAAAAACATAGACCCATGATAGAAGAGTCCGGTCTTCAGATAGAGAGGATAAAGTGGCTTGTGCTTTCTATGCTCCAGCTTGCAAGGATTGAGGCGGATGCCATAACATTTATCAAGAAAGAGGTTTCGTTTAAAAAAGTTATAAATTCCTGTATAGATATTCTTTTGGTAAAGGCAAAGGAAAAGAATATAACTTTTAATATATGTGAAAAAGACGTAATAGTAAATGTAGATGAGGAATGGTTTAAGGAAGCACTTATAAATATCTTAAAAAATGCTATAGAATACAGTCCGGTTGACTCTTATATCAATATAGATATAAAGCATACTCCTCTTGAAACAAGGATATATATAACCGATTACGGAATCGGAATACCTGAAAACGAGAGACTTAATATCTTCAAACGCTTTTATACCATACATAGTAATAAAGTAAACCCTAACAGTGTGGGGATAGGTCTGTCACTCTCCAAAAGTATAATTGAAGGTATGGATGGAAAAATCCGGGTTGAAAGTAAGTATAAGGACGAGTGCAAAGGGGATGAGCGTTCTTATACGAGGATGGTTATATCGTTTTACAATTAATTAAAGGTGTCAAAAAGGTATTTTTGAAACCCCGGATCATAATTCATGTTAAAAATCTTACAGTTTTGTAAGATTTTTTTTGTTTTTTGTAAGGTAATTGTAAGAAATATATATTATTATAGTAATCAGATGAAATATGATCAAGTTAAGGAGAAGCTTATGGAGATTTTAATTGCAAGCAATCTTACAAAGATTTACGGAAAGGATGATACGGCAGTTACGGCGGTAAATCATATCGACCTTACTATTCATAAAGGAGAGTTTACAGCTATAGTCGGTGCATCCGGTTCGGGTAAATCCACACTTTTACATCTTCTTGGCGGAGTGGATACTCCGACGGAGGGACAGGTTATAATTGAAGGAGAGAATATATACAGTCTCAAGGACGAGAAGCGTTCTATACTTAGGAGAAGAAAGATAGGTTTTATCTTTCAGACTTATAATCTGATTCCGGTTTTGACAGTACGGGAGAATATTATAATGCCTGTTTTGCTTGACGGTAACAAGGTGGATGATAAAGAGGTCGATAATCTGATAGAATTACTTGGCCTTACAGAAAGGAAGAATCATCTTCCCAATCAGCTCTCCGGCGGACAGCAGCAAAGAGTTGCCATAGGACGGGCTGTTATCAATAAACCATCTATTATAATAGCAGACGAACCTACAGGAAATCTTGATAAGAAAAACAGTGAAGAGATTATGTCGCTTCTTATGAAAGCAGTAAGGGAGAACGGTCAGACACTTGTACTTGTTACACATGAGATGGATATAGCATCCATGGCAGACAGAATTATACATCTTGAAGACGGAAATATAGTAAGTGATACTGCAAAATAAGCTTTTGAATTGTGATAGAGAATCGGAGACAAATTATGAATAAATTATCTTTACTTACTTTCAGATATATGAAGGTTAATTTTAAAAGAACCATAACAACATGCATAGGCGTTATTATATCGACGGTACTTATATATATTATTTTTTCCGTAGGTTATAGTTTATATTTTTCTGAGACGGAAGAAGAATATAAAGATTATACTTTGATGTGTGATGCTATAATTGAGTGTGATGGTGATACTGCAAAAGAAATAGTATACTCGGCTGATTATTATGGTAAAAATAACAATAAGGCGGAGGTTGAATTATCATATGCCTGGGCGGTTTCGTCAGATAAAAAAGTAAATATGATATATGTGAATGATTTTCTTGCTATACCAAGACCTTTAAAGATTATAAAAGGTACATTTCCTAAAAATGACAATTCAGTTATGCTTCCGGAATGGTATAAATATAATGGCATTAATTTGATAGGGGCAAAATTTGACCCAAAATCAGGACAGGCTGTTGATACTCCAAATGCTAAAGTTGTATCAGGTTATTATGGTTCAGATTTTCATATACCATCAAGCCGGCAGGAAATATATATGATGTTTGATGGAGCTATATATTCCAATTATGGAGACCGGGTATTTGACAGTGACAAGGTTTTCGTATTTGTAACATTTAAGGATGGAAATGATATAAGAGAAAAGTTGGATAAACTTAAAGAGGTTTATGGGATTACAAGTACAGAATTATCGGAATACGCGGAAGTATATTATAATCCCGAATCAGATTTAACTTATGCGACTTTCAGAGCTTTTTTGCTTATTTTAGCCTTTGTGGGAATTGTCGTAGCCATAGTTATTATTAGAAATGCATTTAATATATCAGTACATACCAGAAGCAGGGATTACGGTATTTTAAGATGTATAGGTATGAGCCGAAAACAGATAATCATTATAATACTGGAAGAAGCATTTGTAATAAGTATTATAGGTCTTTTGATAGGGATTATTTTAGGACATGGTTTGTCAGTTTATGTATTTGGATTATTTAAAAAAATTCTTGGTTTAAGTGAATTTTTTAGGATAAGAATCATACCGGAGGCTATCATCTTGTCAGCCGTTGCTGTTATGATTGCAACCTTTTATTCGATGATATCACCTGTAGAAAAGTTGTATAAAATAAATCCTATAAATTCTTTAAGAATGACGGATGAATATAAGTTGGATAAAAAGAAGCTTAAAGCCAACAGAGGAAGGTTGATAGGAAAACTGTTTGGTGTTGAAGCCGGATATGCATATAAGAATATATTGCGTGATAAGAAAAGATTTCTTTTGCTTACAGTATCGCTTACCATATGGACAATTCTTGCAACTACTGTGCTTACAACTATATCTGCAGCGGATAAATCAATTTATGATATGACAGCACCTCCTTGTGTTTATGATGGTCAAATTGATTCTTATGATTTGTCGGAAGCAAAATATATGGCTGATGCGGTTGATTCTACCGGAGAAGTAAAAAGTACCTTTATGAAAGGTATAGCTATGATATCGATAAAGGAAAATGATTTTAAGACAAATTATACGTGTTACGGTTTTCCTGAGAAAGTATATAATGAATTTGCTGATATATCAGATGGATATGTAGATGATGAAAATAAACCCGGCGTACTCATTTTTGACAATAACGACAAAGAACCCGGTGATATATTGTGCGGTAACTTATATGTCAGTGGTGAAATAAAGGATTTTAATAGATTTGCTGAAGTATTTACCCGGTATTCAAGCTTTTCTTTAAGCAGTTCGAGTTTCTCACGTACATTTATATATAATATAGAAGATGAGAAAAAGATATTTAAAAATGTTAAACCTGATATATACTGGTATGAAATTATGGTTGAATTTAAAAATGAGAATAAACATCCTGAATTTGATAAACTTATAAATGATGGCGGTTATTATTTTTCGGATTATTTATTGCTTTATAAATCCATGATGTCGTCACTTAAGGTGGTTAAAACAGCAGTTATAACATTTTTAATATTCATTTTTGTTTTATATATGATTAATACTGTAAATACCAATAGTTCTGAGATGATTTTAAGAAAAAAAGAGATAAATATACTTCGCACTATAGGTATGAGCAAAAAACAGGTGGATAAAATGCTTTATCTTGAAGGTATCATAATCAGTATAATTGCTACGGTAATTGGAAATATTTTCGGATGCATAGCCGGAAACGGTATTATATATTTTATGTTGTTTTCGGGACAAGAAGAGGGAGAATTTGCTTTTTCACTTCATATAGATATCTTAGGCATATTATTTATAATAGTATTATTATTGTTAATTAATATTTTCGCTGTTTGGATAACCAAGCCGGAAGAAGAGGATATTGTATTAGAATAAGAATGATATGGGACTGGATGACCTGTCCCATATCATTCTTATATTTTATGTAATAATATTGTAATAATTACTTGATTTTTCTTTTGAAAAAGAATAGAATATATACTCGGAAGAAATTGGTCTTATTTTAAATAGAAGGCCTAATATAATATAAACGGAGGACTAAAAATGAGTAACAAACTTAGTTTGTCAGCAAGTGACAGGATTAATGCCTTACTTGATGACTCAAGTTTTGTTGAAATCGGCGCATATGTAACTGCCAGAAGTACAGATTTCAACATGCAGGAAACAGATTCTCCAAAAGACGGTGTTATAACCGGCTATGGTGTAATCAATGGTAAATTAGTTTATGTCTACAGTCAGGACGCAAGTGTGCTTGGCGGTGCCGTCGGAGAGATGCATGCTAAGAAAATTGCAAAGGTTTATGACATGGCTATGAAGGTGGGAGCTCCTGTTATCGGTCTTATAGACTGCGCGGGTATCAGACTTCAGGAAGCAACTGATGCTATGACAGCATTTGGAAGACTTTACATGAAGCAGACTATGGCTTCAGGCGTGATTCCACAGATTACGGGTATATTTGGTACTTGCGGTGGAGGTAGTGCACTTATTCCTGCATTATCAGATTTTACATTTATGACTTCTGAAGGTTCAAAGATGTTCGTAAATAGTCCAAATGCATTAGATAATAATTATGAAGGTAAGCTCGATACTGCAACCGCTTCATATCTTTCAAGCAATACTGATATGGTTTCTGCGGTTTATGACGATGATGCCGCAGTTCTTGCCGAAATCAGAAATCTTATTGACATTCTCCCATCTAACAACGGAGATGAAGAAATTGCTGAGTGCAATGATGATTTAAACAGAACTATAGCTAATCTGGATTCATTTAAGGATGATGCAAGAGCAGTTATTCAGAATATAGCTGACAATAATATTTTCTTTGAGGCCAATAAGGATTATGCAAAGGAAATGGTTGTTGGTTTTATCAGACTTGATGGTCAGACAGTAGGCTGCGTGGCAAATCAGGTTAAAGACGGAGATTCAAAGCTTACTGCAGAAGGAGCTTATCTGGCCGCTGATTTTGTAAGATTTTGTGATTCTTTCAATATACCTGTAATTACATTTGTTAATACTAACGGATTTGTAGCAACAGTTGATAATGAAAGACGTATAGCAGATGCAGCCGCTAAGCTTACTTATTCATTTGCAGATGCAACTGTTCCTAAGGTTACTGTCGTTATGGGTGACGCTTTCGGAACTGCTTATACAGTTATGAATTCAAAGTCAATAGGAGCTGATATGGTTTATGCATGGCCGACTGCTAAGATAGGAACCATGGATCCTGAAATGGCTGTTAAGATTATGTATGATGCTGACATCGCAGCTTCCGATGATAAGGTTGCTAAGATTACAGAACTTAAAAAAGAGTACACAGAGCTTCAGTCAAGTGCTATGGCGGCTGCAAAGCGAGGCTATATAGATGATATAATTGAGCCCGATGCAACAAGAAAGCGTATAATTGCCGCACTTGATATGTTGTTTACAAAAGAGGATGTAAGACCTTTTAAGAAGCATGGAACAGTTTAAGGAAGGGGATAGCATAATGAAAATGAGAAAATTTTTACTCGTATTTTCAATTTTAGCTGTTATGTTTTCTTTAACTGCATGCTCTGAGAAAAAAGAAAAGCCGTTTGAATATGATGAAACGGAAATAGTTATTCAGACGATGGATTACTTTGAACAGTATAATAAAGTCAGTGATGAATATAAAGAATATTATATGACTGACGGTACTGCTTTTGAGCAATCTGCGGTTAAGGGTATCGATCAGGCTGTAAATAATGACAAAGTTGGAGAGTTTGAGAGTTTCGAAACTCCTGTCAGCTATTATAAGACCGGCGGACCTGACGCATTGGCTAATATTGATTATGAAATTGAAAACGCAGATGATTATGTAATGGTTACTGTTATCAATCATGCTGCAAACCGTGATGTGGAAATTACGGTTAAATATGTTGAAAATTCTGATTATTACATTGAACTTGATAAAAACATGTCAGGTGTCAGTGCAGATGATTACAGGGCTCAGTTTGAACAGATGGCATCTTACTACGATATGACTACCGAAGAACTTATGGATATGTTTTTTGCTCAGTATGGAGTAAGCAGCCTTGATGAGTTTATTAAGAAAGACATACAGTATCAGTTGGGCACATTTCCTTACAAGCCTGAGGAAATGGTTGTATCAGCGGTTTATTCCAAAAAAGAGCTTATGGGACAGGCCGGTATGAACACGCTTCTTGGAATGGGTACTGTATTTGTAGTTTTGATATTTATTTCATTTATAATATCATTATTTAAGTATCTGCCAAAGCTATTTGAAAAGAAGAGTAAAGAAGAAAAAGCGGAAAAGGAAAAGAGTGCTCCGGTCATACCGGCACCGATACCTTCACTTGTGCCTGTCGGAGGAGAAAATCTTGCAGGTGATGAAGAACTTGTAGCTGTTATAACTGCTGCTATATATGCAGCCGAAGCAGCAAAAGGCAACACAAACAGTAAAGATAAATTGATAGTTCGTTCAATTAAGAGAGTTAGATAATATATCAGGAGGAAATCAAAATGAAGAATTATAGAATCACAGTAAATGGTACAGCTTATGACGTAGCTGTTGAAGAATTATCAGGAGGAAGTGCTCCTGCTGCGGCAGCGCCTGCACCTAAGGCTGCACCTGCAGCAGCGCCTGCACCTGCAGCAGCACCTAAGGCAAGCGGAACAGCCGGAAGCATAGTTGTTTCTTCACCTATGCCGGGTAAGATTTTGAATATTAAGTCAAGTGTCGGAGCATCAGTTAAGAAGGGCGAAGTAATTCTTATACTTGAAGCTATGAAGATGGAAAATGAAGTTGTTGCACCTGAAGATGGAACAGTAGCAAGCATCAATGTTGCTGCAGGTGATTCGGTTGAGGCCGGAGATACTTTGGCAACTTTGAATTAGTAATTGCGAAAGATTTCATTTATTAAAACAGGAGGTAACAGCTTAAATGAGCAGTTTTATGGACGTTCTTAAAAATCTGGCTGAGCAGACAGGCTTTGCAAGCTTGACATGGAAGCATTATATAATGATCTTATTTGCTTTTATATTCATGTATCTTGCGATTGCCAAAGGCTTTGAGCCACTATTATTGGTTCCTATCTCCTTTGGTATGTTCTTGGTTAATATGTTTCCAAGTATTATACAGGAGGGTGGATTATTACATTATTTCTATAAGTTAGATGAATGGAGTATTTTACCGTCGCTTATCTTCATGGGTGTCGGTGCTATGACGGACTTTGGACCGCTTATAGCCAATCCGGCGAGCTTCCTTTTAGGTGCGGCGGCACAGTTCGGTATATATTCGGCATATTTCCTTGCTTTCCTTATGGGCTTCAATGGCAAGGAGGCTGCCGCAATTTCAATCATCGGTGGAGCAGACGGACCTACATCAATCTTCCTTGCAGGAAAGCTTGGAATGGGTGGTACTCTTATGGGACCTATAGCCGTTGCGGCATATTCGTATATGTCGCTTGTACCGGTTATCCAGCCGCCTATCATGAAGCTTCTTACAACTGAGAAGGAAAGAAAAATAAAGATGGCACAGCTTAGACCGGTAACAAAGCTTGAAAAGATATTATTCCCGATTATAGTTACGTTGGTAGTTGTTCTTATTCTTCCGACTACAGCGCCACTTGTAGGTATGCTTATGCTTGGTAATTTATTCAGAGAATGTGGTGTTGTTAAACAGCTTACTGAGACTGCATCCAATGCCATGATGTATATAGTAGTTATATTGCTTGGAACTTCAGTTGGTGCTTCAACGAGCGCTGAAGCGTTTCTTAAGGTTAGTACGCTTAAGATAGTTTTACTTGGTCTTATAGCGTTTTCTTTTGGAACTGCTGCGGGTGTACTGTTTGGCAAGCTGATGTGTCTTGTTACGAAAGGAAAAGTAAATCCGCTTATAGGTTCTGCGGGAGTTTCTGCAGTCCCTATGGCTGCAAGAGTTTCACAGAAGGTTGGAGCTGAGGCGGATCCTACAAACTTCCTTCTTATGAATGCAATGGGACCAAACGTTGCAGGTGTTATCGGTACAGCAGTTGCTGCGGGTACATTCCTTGCGATATTTGGTGTAAGTTAAAATTTTCTTATACATTACAAGATTTAAAATATTAAAAATATAACTGCAGATCGATATGGATATTATATGATTTTTCTGTTGATATATTTTTTGAATAATAAGAGGAGGAAAGAAATGTCAGAAGTAAAAAAACCGGTTAAGATTACCGAAACAATATTGCGTGATGCTCATCAGTCACTTATAGCTACCAGAATGACAACTGAGCAGATGCTTCCAATTATAGACAAGATGGATGAGATTGGCTACCATTCAGTAGAGTGCTGGGGTGGTGCAACCTTTGATGCATGCCTTAGATTTTTAAAGGAGGATCCGTGGGTAAGACTTAGAAAGCTTAAAGATGGATTCAAGAAGACCAAGCTCCAGATGCTTTTCAGAGGTCAGAACATACTTGGTTACAGCCCGTATGCAGATGATGTTGTTGAGTATTTTGTCCAGAAATCAATAGCAAACGGTATAGATATAATCAGAATATTTGACTGCTTAAATGATATCAGAAATCTTGAGACTGCTGTTAAAGCGGCTAATAAAGAAAAAGGACATGCACAGGTAGCACTTTCATATACTCTTGGTGATGCATATACCATGGATTATTGGAAAAATATGGCTAAGCAGATAGAGGAGATGGGTGCAGATTCAATCTGTATCAAGGATATGGCAGGCCTTCTTGTTCCTACTGAGGCTACAAAGCTTGTTAGTGCTCTTAAGGAAGGTACAAAGCTTCCTATACAGCTCCATACTCATTATACTTCAGGTGTTGCTTCAATGACATATATGAAGGCAGTTGAGGCTGGATGTGACATCATAGATACTGCTATGTCACCACTTGCTCTGGGTACTTCACAGCCTGCAACAGAGGTTATGGTTAAAGCGTTTGAAGGAACAGAGTTTGATTCCGGATTGGATCAGACCAAGCTTGCCGAGATAGCTGATTATTTCAGACCACTTCGTGAGCAGTGGCTGGAGTCCGGACTCTTAAGTCCAAAGGTTATGGGTGTTAATATTAAAACACTTCTTTATCAGGTGCCTGGTGGTATGCTTTCAAACCTTGTATCACAGCTTAAGGATATGCATGCTGAGGATAAGTTTGACGAAGTGCTGGAAGAAGTGCCTCGTGTTCGTAAGGACTTTGGTGAGCCGCCTCTTGTTACTCCTTCATCACAGATTGTTGGTACACAGGCAGTTTTAAATGTCGTAACAGGTAAAAGATATAAGATGATGACGAAGGAATCAAAGGATTTACTTGTTGGTAAATACGGTCAGACTGTTAAGCCTATGAATCCTGAGGTTCAGAAGATGGCACTTGACAGTCTTGGAATGAAAGAACCTATTACTTACAGACCTGCTGATGATATCGAACCACAGCTTGAAAAGCTTGAAAAAGAGATGGCTCAGTATAAGAAGCAGGACGAGGACGTTTTATCATATGCATTATTTCCTCAGGTTGCAACTGACTTCTTCAAATACAGAGAAGCACAGGAAACCGGAATCGATGCAACACTTGCCAATACTGCGGATAAAACATATCCGGTGTAATAAATCAGATATAGGATGATATTTTTGTTGTCCAAATAAAAAACAGGCAGCTACGTTTCATATATTTAATCTACGTAGCTGCCTGTTTTAAACAATAATTTGACAAAAGTTATAAATAGTTATAAAACTATTTATAGTTAAAAATAGTTATATTTGTTTTTATATAATATGTGAGGAAGTATTATGTTTAAAAATAAAAGAGTTCTTGCATCAATTATTTTATATATGATTTTAATATATTGGGTTGCTTGCGGTTGCCTGAGTGTACTTGGTATTCACCTTTTTGATGATAAATATAGGGTAGATAATTTTTATGTTGATGGTGATGATTTTGGACCGTTTGTTAATTTGGGTATATATGTTGTCGGAGGAGCGGTAAGCTTCTTTGCGATGATCGGAATGTATATATTTACAGCTCTCGGAACTCTCATTATTACCTTGATATGCAGATTTGGTTTACTAAAGAAAACTGATACTCAAGGAAAGGAAATCCGAAAGATTATGGGTGCAATAATTATTTTTTCGTTTGTTGCATATATCGTAGCATGTATAATATCCGGGCTTTCAGGAGCGTTTTTTATGTTTATAACTCTTGCATGGGTTCCATTATTATATTTCCTTATAATTTATCTTCCCTTAAAGGATAATAATACAGATATAGTTGAGATAATTGAACCGGAGAATAAGTTTAAAAATAATAATGATATTTGACAAAAGTTATAAGAGGTTATAAATGTATATAAAAGTTATAAAATACGGATATATTTCATTGACCTTGCCAAGATTCGCTGAAATCGTTCAAAATTGGATGATGGGAGAAGAATAAAATTGAATGAAAATTATTATGACGCAATAATAATAGGCTGCGGTGCTTCCGGTATGATGTCTGGCATAACACTTGCCGAAAGTGGTAAAAAGGTAATTTTATTAGAAAAGAATGAGAAAGCAGGCAAAAAGCTTTTTATCACGGGTAAGGGAAGATGTAATCTAACGAATAACTGTGATAAAGAAGAACTTTTTAAGAATATTGTATCAAATTCCAAGTTTATGTACAGTGCATTTAACAGCTTTGATTCTAAAGATACAGTGGATTTTTTTGAAAAAAAGCTTGGTCTTAAGCTAAAGACAGAGAGAGGCAACAGGGTTTTTCCTATTTCAGACCATTCTTCTGATGTGATAGCAGTGCTTTATAACAGATTAAAAAAACTTGATGTAGAGATTTTGTTTAACTGCTGTGTGACAGGATTAAATTACAGGGAATATCCGGAGACTGATACAGTTGAAGATGAAAGCGTCGATATAGCCGATAATAATTATACTAAAAGAAAATCTGATAAAGATAAGATAAAATATCAGATTACAGGAGT
Source organism: uncultured Lachnospiraceae bacterium (assembly GCA_902800325.1). Classification (GTDB taxonomy): domain Bacteria; phylum Bacillota; class Clostridia; order Lachnospirales; family Lachnospiraceae; genus Coprococcus_C. Next base: position 20,806 of record CADCDW010000024.1, on the reverse strand, counting down.
AGAATATATAGACGAAAAGGATAAGAAAAAGACTCTTACTTCGGATATGGTTATTGTTGCAACCGGTGGCCTTTCTTATTCGGGAACCGGTTCGACAGGAGATGGAATAAGATGGGCGAAAGAGCTTGGATTATCTGTTACAGAGCCTGTACCCGCACTGGTTCCACTGGTTGTTAAGGAAGAAGATATTTGTAAACGTCTAATGGGGCTGGCACTTAAGAATGTCAAGGTTACATTTACGGCATTAAAAAAGGATAAGAGGAAGGAAATATATACGGATTTTGGCGAGATGATTTTTACTCATTTTGGAGTAAGCGGTCCGGTTATTCTTTCTGCCTCATCATATCTTACAAAGTATTTTGAAAAAAATCTGAAACTATATATCGATTTAAAACCCGCACTCAGTGAGGAACAGCTTGATACAAGGCTGCTTCGGGATTTTGAACAAAATAATAATAAAAATTTTCAAAATGCACTTGATGAACTTCTTCCAAAAAGCTTAATTCCTGTTATAATAGATGTCAGTGGTATTGATCCGTATAAAAAGGTGCATTCCGTAACAAAGGAAGAACGACTAAGATTGTTAAAGCTTTTAAAGGCCTTTGAACTTGATATAACCGGTTCAAGAGGTTTTGATGAGGCGATAATTACCCAGGGGGGAGTCAGCGTTAAAGAAATAAATCCCAAAAACATGGAATGCAAGATGGTTAAAGGCTTATATTTTATAGGTGAGGTGCTTGATGTGGATGCTCTTACCGGAGGATTTAATTTACAGATAGCATGGAGTACCGCAAGTATGGTTGGTATGTAGACTTACATAGCATGGAGTACTGCAAGTATGGTTGGTATGTAGACTTACATAGCATGGAGTACCGCGAGTATGGTTGGTATGTAGACTTATTATAGCTTGTTGATTGATGTAGGCTTTAATAAGATAATAAATATAAATTTAATAAATATAGAGAGGGGCAAATGATATGAATGTAGCGATAGACGGACCTGCAGGAGCGGGAAAAAGTACGATAGCAAAGCTTGTTGCGGATAAAAAAGGATATATATATGTTGATACAGGAGCTATGTATCGTTCGATAGCCTTATATATAATTAAAAATGAAATTGATTCTGATGACGATGATAATGTAAGAGCGGCTTGTGATAATATTGATATTAAGATTAAATATGTTGATAAGGTTCAACACATTTATCTTAATGATGAAGATGTAAGTACAGCCATAAGACGTGAAGAGGTTGGAAATATAGCTTCAAAGGTAGCCGCAAAGAAGGTCGTCAGAGAAAAACTGCTCAATCTTCAAAGAGATATTGCGAAAGAAAATGATGTTATAATGGATGGACGTGACATAGGTACATTTGTTCTTCCAAATGCTGAATTAAAAATATATTTAACAGCTTCGGTATATACCAGAGCAAAAAGAAGATATGATCAACTTGTCGAAAAAGGTGAAAAGCCTAATCTTGGAAAGATAGAAGAAGATATTGAAAAAAGAGATTATCAGGATATGCATAGGGAGATTGCACCTTTAAAACAGGCCGAGGATGCTATACTTGTTGATTCGTCTGATATGACCATAGAAGAAGTTGTTGATAAGATAATATCATTGATACCTTAGGAAGATAATATGAGAGAAGTTATGGTTGCGAAATCCGCAGGCTTTTGTTTTGGCGTTAAAAGAGCTGTGGATACAGTATATGAACAAGTTAATAACAGTACAGATAATACGAAAGTTTATACCTATGGACCTATTATTCACAATGAAGAGGTTGTAAATGATCTGGCATCAAAGGGTGTTGATATAATTGAAGACGAAGAAGCTCTCGACAGACTTTCTGGCAATAAAGAAAATGGTGTTAATTATAAAATAGTTATTAGGTCGCATGGGGTCGGACGAAGTGTATATGATAAAATAAACAGTTCCGGGTTTGAGCTTATAGATGCAACCTGCCCATTTGTAAAAAAAATACATAATATCGTTGATGAAGAGAGTAAAAACGGTAAAACCATAATCATAACCGGAGATGAAAAACACCCGGAAGTTCAGGGAATAATCGGTTGGTGTAACAGTACACCGATTATAATTGATTCGGTTAATAAAGCCGAAAAATGTGCCGATAAACTACACGATGAGATGGTTTTAGTATCTCAAACGACATTTAATAACAGAAAATTTAAAGAATTAGTTGAATTTTTTGAAAAAAAAGATTATAATATTCGTGTTTATAGTACCATCTGTAATGCTACAGAAGTAAGACAGGCGGATGCAGATAAGCTTGCAGCTAATGTTGATGCTATGATCGTTATAGGTGGTAAACATAGCTCTAATACACAAAAGCTTTATGAGATAAGCAAAAAACAATGCAAGAATACTTACTATATTCAGACACTCGTTGACTTGGATTTGACTGTTATTGAATCCGCTAAGAGGGTAGGTATTACGGCTGGGGCATCTACCCCAAATAATATTATTAAGGAGGTTCATGACAGTATGTCAGAATTAAGTTTTGAAGAGTTATTAAAACAATCAGAGGAAAATGAAAACAAAATCAGGACAGGTAGTGTTGTAGAAGGTAGGATTATCGATGTTAAACCTGATGAAATTATTGTAGATATTCAGTACAAGTCCGACGGTATAATTACAAGAAATGAGTATTCCAATACTCCAAATCTCGATCTTACTACAGTTGCTAAGGTTGGTGACCCGATAACCGTTAAAGTTATCAAGACCAATGACGGTGAAGGACAGGTGTTACTTTCATATAAGAGAGTTGCTGCTGAAAAATCTTATGAGAAGCTTGAAGAAGCATTCAATAATGAAGAAGTAGTTAAGGGTGTTGTAACTGAGGTTCGTGAAGGCGGACTTAGTGTTACTGTAGATGAGTGCAAGGTATTTATCCCTGCAAGTCTTGTTTCTGATACATTTGAGAAGAATCTTGACAAGTTTATGGGTCAGGAGCTTGAATTTGTAATTACTGAGTTTAATCCGAAGAAGAGAAGAGTTATCGGTAACAGAAAGACTCTTATTGTTGCTGAAAAAGCAGAGGCTTCAAAGAAACTCTTTGATTCTATAAAGGTTGGAGACGTTGTTGAAGGAACTGTTAAGAATGTTACTTCTTTCGGTGCATTTATCGATTTAGGCGGAGCTGACGGATTACTACACATTTCAGAGATGTCATGGGGAAGAATCGACGACCCTAAGAGTGTAGTTAAGGTAGGAGAAAAGGTTAAGACCTTTATTAAAGAGATAAATGGTGATAAGATTGCTCTTAGTCTCAAGTTTGATGATACTAATCCTTGGACTAACGCAAGTGAAAAATATGCTATAGGAAATGTTGTAACAGGTAAGATTGCACGTATGACTGCATTTGGTGCTTTTGTAGAACTTGAACAGGGTGTTGATGCACTGCTTCATGTATCACAGATTTCCAATGAGCATGTTGAGAAGCCGGAAGATGTATTTAAAATTGGTCAGGAGATTACAGCAAAGATAGTTGACTTTAAAGAGGCTGATAAGAAGATTAGCCTTAGTATTAAAGCGCTAAACAATGACTTGGCTGATGCTGAGAAAGAAACTGTTGCAGAAGAAACTGTTGCAGAAGAAACTGCTGCAGAAGAAACTGTTGCAGAAGATAATGTTGCAGAAGAAACTGTTGAGGCAGCTCCTGAGCAAAGTGCTGACGAATCAGAAGAGTAGTTAAAAATAGTTTTGAGGTGTATAGATGGCTTACGAGTACAATGAGTTTAAGAAAGATGTTTATAAATTAACAAACATTAATCTTGATTTGTATAAGGAGCGCCAGATGAAAAGAAGAATTGAGTCTCTTATAATGCGTAAGGGATTTAACGGATTCGAGGATTTTTTCAAAGGTATGAAGCAGGATGAAGACTTGCTTCATACCTTTGTTACGTATTTAACCATTAATGTGTCTCAATTTTATAGAAATCCGGCGCAATGGGAAACCTTTGATAATGAAATAGTTCCCTATCTGATACAAAATTTTGGTAAAAAAATAACTATATGGAGTGCTGCCTGTTCAACAGGTGATGAGCCATATACAATAGCTATGATTCTTGCAAAGCATCTTGCTTTGAACGATTTTAATATCATCGCTACCGATATTGATGCTGAGGTGCTTAAATTTGCAAAAGAGGGTATATATACAAACAGGAGTCTTGTAGATTTGCCAAAAGAGTATTTAAATAAGTATTTTACACTTGTCGAGGGTGATAATTATAAGGTTTCTGATGAATTAAAAAGCAGGATTACATTTAAAAAACATAATCTTTTGGAAGATGCATATTTTAATGACGTAAACATGATTGTTTGCAGAAATGTTGTCATATACTTCACAGATGAAGCAAAAGATAATGTATATAGGAATTTTTATCGTTCCTTAAAGAAAGATGGCATACTGTTTATCGGAAGCACTGAACAGATTTTAAAATCCAAAGAGCTGGGCTTTGATGTGTTAAAGACGTTTTTTTATAAAAAGATATAATTTATAGATTATATATGGCTTTATTTTGCTTTTTAATATAAAAAATCAGGATTTAACATAAAATAGTGAAGATTTCACTTGATTTATTTGATTTATTATGTTATATTATCATAGTTGTGAAAAATCGGATGGTCCTCTGTGCAAAAACGTGCATAAGAACGTCTAAATTATCTGGGAGGTCACACAAATGAGCGCAAATGCAATAATTAAAAGCATCGAAGATGCACAGATTAAGGAAGTTACAGATTTTAATGTTGGTGATACTATAAAGGTATATGCTAAGATTAAAGAGGGTAACAGAGAAAGAGTTCAGGCTTTCGAAGGAACTGTTCTTAAGAGACAGGGTGGAAGCTGCAGAGAAACATTTACAGTTAGAAAGAATTCTAATGGTGTAGGTGTAGAGAAGACTTGGCCACTTCATTCTCCAACTATCGAGAAGATTGAAGTTATCAGAAGAGGTAAGGTTAGAAGAGCTAAGCTTAATTACTTACGTGATAGAGTTGGTAAGAGAGCAAAGGTTAAGGAGCTTGTAAAATAGTATTTGCAAATCAAAATGGCTGGAGCTAATAACTCCAGTCATTTTTACTAATTAATTGTTTCAGGGTGATTATATATGAAAAAAATCAAACCTTCCCATTTTTTCAAGGGTATATTTAACTGGATTATTCTTATTCTTATAGCGGCTATAGCCGGATATGCCTTCGTAACTTTTTTTTATCAGACAGTCGAGGTAATCGGACCTTCGATGTCTCCGACACTTTCTGACGGACAGACTGTGTTGGTAAATAAGATAGATTACAAATTTCATGATATAAAAAGGTATGATATAGTTGTATATTCAAAGGTTGATTCGGATGCTTACTATGATATCAAAAGAATCGTTGGTTTACCGGGTGAAACCATAAAGATAAGCAACGGAAAAATATATATAAATGAAGAAGTATTAAAAGATTCTCCTATTACGTCCAATATTATAAATCCGGGTATAGCTGCTGATGAAATTACACTCGGTAAAAATGAGTATTTTGTTCTTGGAGATAATGTAAATAACAGTGAAGATTCACGATATACCAATATCGGTAAAATCAGCAATACGGAGATTAAAGGAAAGGTTGTTTATATTTTAAAACCAAAAAACGAAAAGAGAAAGATTAAATGAGTGATAATAAGGTAAATATTCAATGGTATCCGGGGCATATGACTAAAGCAAAGCGTATGATGCAGGAGGATATAAAGCTTATAGATATAGTTATAGAGCTTTTAGATGCAAGAGTACCGTTAAGCAGTAAAAATCCGGATATTGATGAACTTGCAAAAAATAAATACAGATTAATACTTTTAAATAAAACAGATCTTTCAGATCCTGTAAAGACAGTCAAGTGGGAGGAGTATTTCAAAGAAAAAGGCTACTTTGTTCTATGTCTTGATTCAAGAAAAAACTCAGGCATGAAAGCTATAACCGATAAGGTAAAGGAAACCTGCAGGGAAAAGCTTGAAAGAGATAAAAAACGAGGAATTATCGGAAGACCGATTAGGGCTATGGTGGTCGGCATACCCAATGTAGGTAAATCCACATTTATCAATTCATATTCAAAAAAGGCTGTCGCCAAGGTTGGCAATAAGCCGGGAGTTACAAAAGGTAAACAATGGATTAGGATAGATAAAAATATAGAATTGCTTGATACACCGGGTATACTTTGGCCTAAGTTTGAAGATGATGCTATAGGATTAAGGCTTTCTTACATAGGTTCAATCAATGACGATATATTAACCAAAAGTGAGATAGCATTATCTTTGATAGATTATTTGAAAAAAAATTATTGTAATACCTTAACAGATAGGTATAATATTGATATAGAAAAAGAAAATTTTGAAATACTTTCAGATATCGCTGTTATAAGAAAGTGTATAAAAAAAGGTAATGAGGCTGATACCGATAAGGCAGCAAATCTTATATTGGATGATTTAGAAGCG
>CADCDW010000024.1:0-14315 GCA_902800325.1 uncultured Lachnospiraceae bacterium | reverse complement strand
AGAAAAAGAAAAACTTAAAAAAGAAGATGAAAAAATAGATTCAAATGATAATAAAACTGATATGGAAGAAAAAAATGACAATAAAACGGATGTAGTTGAAACTTCTGATAAATCCGTTGAGTCTGATAATGATCCTGATGAAGAATCAGATAAAAAGACAAGGAAAGAGAAGAAGAAAAAAGATAAAGCAGAAAAAAAGGAAAAAGAAGATAAAGAAGAAAAAGAAAGCGAGGAAAGGAAGCCGGAAGACATAAATATAGTAAAGGATTTACTATGGCTTATCGTTTATATTGGAACAGTTATCCTTATATGCTTCCTGATTATAAAATTTGTAGGATGTCGTTCGAGAGTTGATGGTTCATCTATGAATCCGACACTTGCTGACGGTGATAACCTTTGGGTTGATAAGCTTTCATATACATTTGGAAAACCAAAGAGATTTGATGTCATAATTTTTTATCCAAATGGAAATGAGAGTGTTACTTATGTTAAGAGAATCATAGGTTTACCAGGTGAGACAGTAACCATGGATGCTGACGGTAAAATATATATAAATGATCAGTTGTTAAATGAAAATTATGCGTTAAAAGAACCTTTTATCGCCCAAAATCTGGGCATTTTATCCGGAGGTAATGAGATAGTACTCGGTGATGATGAATATTTTGTACTTGGTGATAACAGAAATAACAGTATGGACAGCCGAAGATCAGATCCGGGAAATGTAAAAAGAGAATATATAGTAGGTAAGGTTGTTCTTAGAATATATCCATTTTCGAAATTTGGTCTTATAGAGTAGTTTTAAGGAGAAGTGGTTTGGGTATCAAGGATATAAAGCAGGAGTTTAAAGGTGTAGATTATACCTCTGAAGCTGCTATAAATGAATTTATAAATAAATATGCAGATGATGAGCGGGCAGGCGTTGTAAGTATCGTTAATGGTGCAAAAAAGAAACTTGATGAATTAAATAAAGAGATAGAACGTTCATTTAATATGCTGTCATTTGAAAGAAAATACTATGAGATGGGCTATAACTACATATGTGGTATAGATGAAGTCGGAAGAGGTCCTTTGGCAGGACCGGTTGTAACCTGTGCAGTCATACTTCCAAAAGATGAGACTATATTATATCTCAATGATTCCAAACAGGTTTCAAAGAAAAAAAGAGAAGAATTATATGATATAATAATTGAAAAGGCCGTTGCATACAGTATAGGTATGTCATCAGAAGAAAGAATAGATGAGATAAATATACTTCAGGCTACATATGAAGCTATGAGGATGTCTATAGATAATCTCAAGGTAAAGCCGGACATTTTACTCAATGATGCGGTAAAAATCCCTAATGTAAATATACATCAGGTGCCGATAATAAAAGGGGATACTTTATCTGCTTCCATTGCAGCAGCAAGTATAGTAGCAAAGGTTACCAGAGACAGAATCATGCAGGAGTATGACAGTATTTATCCGCAGTATGGATTTGCTGACAATGTCGGTTATGGTTCTGCAAAGCATATAGAAGCGATAAAAAAATATGGTCCTACACCTATTCACAGAAAAACATTTATTAAAAATTTTGTTTGATTTGGAGGGCATATGAATATATCTGATTCAGGTTATAACTTAAATATATCCGGAATCCGTCCTGCAGGCGGACAAGGAACACAAAATATACAGAATCAGGATGCCGCACAGCAGGCAGCAAAGAGTGCTGCTTCGGGTGAGGTCTCTGCAAATGCGCTCATTTCAACAGCTAAGGAAGGTCAGAGCTTTAATGGTCAGATACTTGATATAACCAATGATCAGGTAAAAATTCTATTAGATAACAATCAAACACTCAATGCCAGAATGTCAGAGGCGGTAAATCTCAATATAGGTGATTCACTTTCATTTTTAATCAAAGAAAATACGGGCAGCAATGTATTTATAAAGCCCTTCAGTCAGGATATGAATCTTATGAAAGATTCTGCCATATTCAATGTTCTTGAACAAAATAATTTATCTCCATCCGAAAAAAATTATCAGATAGCTGAAAGTCTGATGAACAACAGTATGCCGGTTGATAAGAACAGTATGCAAAAAATAATGCAGCAGTCTTATAAGTATCCTGATGCTTCCATAGATACACTTGTAAATCTTAACAAGCTTGGGATACCGGTAAATGAAACAAGTATAAGTCAGTATAATGATTATGTGTCTAACAGTCATCAGTTGACTAATGATATTTCCAATATAAATAGTTCGATTATAGAATTCTCAACAGAAGTATTAAACAATATAGGAAATGGTTCTGATGGTGTGCCTTCCGGTGACACCGTTATGCAGATGCTTGATTTTAATGATTCGTTACTTCAGACTATGTCTGATGCAGAAGATATGGCCAATATAGGAGCAGAAACAGAAACTGCCTCTCAAAATCCGGCACAGTTAAACGAAGATGGCATAGATTTAACAGGTGAAGGAGCCTCAGCGCAAAATGTGGATAATTCCGTAGGACAAAATCCCACTGAACAATTAAGTGCCGCTGACAGTTTATTGGCTAAAGGGGTTGATGTAAAGGCGTCGGCCGAAAATCTGGGTATAGATCATGAAACACTTACAGGAGTGTATGAGGGATTGGCAAAACTCGGTATGGATGATGAGACATTGAAAAATATAGCCAATGAATCTAAATCACCGTTACAGTTATTAAATAATATCAATAAAGCAGTGAGCGATTCTTTTAAAGAGAATCCTGAATCTTTTAATTTTAATGATATTAAGCAGTTTTTCACATCTGAAGAATACAATAAGGTATTATCCAATGGTATCAACAAAAAATTCACGCTTGATACAAAGAATATGAAAAATCCGAGTGAGATAGATGATTTATATAAAAGTATGTATGAAAAGACAGATAAACTTATGAAAGCATTTTCGGAAAGCTCAGGCGGTGCAGGAAAGAACCTGTCTGAAAATGCAAAAGGAATGCAGGAAAGAATAGACTTTATGCAGACTCTTAATAATATGTATTCGTATGCACAAATTCCTTTTAGGAACGATGGAAGCGATGCAAATTCAGAACTTTTTATATATATGAACAAAAAGAAAATGAATGAAGCAAAGGATAATATAAGTGCATTGCTTCATCTGGACATGAAATTTCTTGGGCCTACGGATGTTCACGTGAGTCTGCATGGAAACAATGTTCATACAAGATTCTATGTCGAAGATGAACAGAGTGCCAAGATAATTGATGAACATATGACTATGCTTGAAAAGGCAATTAAGGAAACGGGACATACACTTACTAATGAGGTTATAACCAGAGAACCCGCATTGGCGCTGCCTGAAAATATGGTTGTAAATGAAATGTTTGGAAATGAGCTTGAAAAGAGTGTAAAAAGATATTCATTTGATGTTAGAATGTAGTGAAATTTTGATTGTTATATCCATATTTTAAAATATCGGAAATTGAGTATAAGTTTTATGTTTATATGATTTGTAATTGATATGGAGCGTGACTATGGAATACAGATTTAACAAAAAAAACAATAATGACAAATCTGAGCCTAAGAAAAAGGCTGTGGCGCTTATGTATGAGCCGGGGAGTCAGGCACCTCAGGTGGTTGCTTCCGGTAAAGGACTTGTAGCGGATAAGATTATAGAAACAGCAAAACAAAGTGATGTGCCACTTTATAAGGATACAAACCTTGCTGAGACATTGCTTAATCTGGATATAGGTGACTGTATACCGCCGGAACTTTATGGAGTTGTGGCGGAGATACTTGTATATGTAGATAAGATGGATAAAATAAAAGAAAAGCTTGGAATGTAAGGTGATTATGATGTATAAAAAAGCCAATAAAAGAGAACTTGGTGAAGAAAAAGAGAAGCTTGCAGCCGATTTTCTTTGCACATTGGGGTACGATATACTTGAAACAAATTACAGAACCAGATTTGAGGAGATAGATATAATAGCCAGAGATGAAAAGACTATAGTATTTGTTGAAGTTAAATACAGAAACAGTAACAGATATGGAGAACCACTTGAAGCGATTAACTATGGAAAACAAAGAAGAATCAGCATGGGCGCACTGTCTTACCTAAGCCAAAATAAAATACCTATAGAAAGTACATCTATAAGATTTGATGCTATCGGAATTTTCAAAGGTAAGATTACTCATATAAAAAATGCATTTGGATATATGGGTTTTAAATAATTATTATATTTGAGGTATAAACATGGAAAGAAAAAGATTTGATATAAGAACAGATGCTAAGCTTTTGTTAAAAAGAAATGAGAAGCTTCAAAAATTTATAGAACCATATAGCTTTGATAACAGAACTACATATATTGATTATACCAATACCCCTGTTATCAAATATAAGATATTTGATGGATATGATAAGCTTATAACAGGATTTTCAACAAAGATAGGCGGAGTAAGTAAAGCACATCTTTATAGTCTTAATCTAAGCTTTTCCCGCGGTGATGATGAGAGCAATGTTATAGAAAATCATAAAAGGTTTGCTAAGGCTTTAGGCTATGACTATACCAGACTTGTGTTTTCAGATCAGGTACATGATACACATATAAGGGTTATAGACAGTGAAGAAGATGCCGGGAAAGGTATGATAAAGGTCAGTGATATAAAGGAAACGGACGGGCTTTTGACCAATCTTCCCAATATTCCGCTTATGACCTTTTATGCTGATTGTGTTCCTATATATTTTTATGATAAAGAAAAGCAGGTTATAGGTATGGCTCATTCGGGCTGGAGAGGTACGGTAGCTGATATAGCCGGTAAGATGGTTAAAAAAATGACTGAGGTTTATAAATGTAACCCGGCTGATATTATATGTGCTATAGGACCTTCTATATGCAAAAAATGCTATGAGGTCGATGATGTGGTAATCGACAAGGTTAAGGAAAGATATAATGAAGACGAATATAAACTTATCGTAGAAGAAAAACAGAATGGTAAATATCAGCTTGATTTGCATCTCGCCTGTAGGATTAATCTTATGAATGCAGGTATATTGGAAAATAATATAGCTATGCCGGATTTATGTACATGTTGTAACAACAATATTTTGTATTCACACAGAGCAAGTAACGGGAAACGCGGAAATCTTGCTGCTGTTATGATGCTAAAGGAATAGATGGTAAATTAAGATGAAAAAACATTTGATTTGCGGAATTGAGGAAGACAGTATAGCTGCTGAGCTTGAAATAGAAGAAGGAGATTTCCTCATTTCGATAAATGATAAAGAAATAAAGGATATATTTGATTATCATTACCTTGTTGAAGACGAATATCTTGAGGTTTTAATTGAAAAAGCCGATGGTGAGGAGTGGCTTCTTGAGGTTGAAAAGGATGCAGATGAAGATTTGGGACTTTCATTTGGTGAGTCTCTTATGGATAGCTATAAAAGCTGTCATAATAAATGCGTCTTTTGTTTTATCGACCAGAATCCTCCGGGGATGAGAGAAACTATATATTTTAAGGACGATGATACCAGACTCTCTTTTTTACAGGGAAACTACGTAACACTTACTAATCTTTTGGAAAAAGATATTGAAAGAATAATAGAATATAAGCTTGCTCCGATTAATATTTCGATTCATACTACCAATGAAAAGCTAAGATGTGAAATGCTACATAACAGATTTGCGGGAAGACTGCTTACTTATATGGATATGTTATATGAGGCAGGTATTCCCATGAATGCTCAGATTGTTTTATGTAAGGGGATAAATGACGGAAAAGAGCTTGAGAAGACCATAAGTGATCTGATGATATATGCTCCGGTTATTCAGAGTCTTTCAGTTGTTCCGGTAGGACTTACAAAATATCGTGAAGGACTTGCAAAGCTTGAACCTTTTGATAAGGAGGATGCAAAAGAAGTTATAGATATAATCCACAGATATCAAAAGATTGCCATGGAAAAGTATGATTATCATTTTGTACATGCGAGTGATGAGTGGTATATAAATGCAGGATATGATATACCGGACGAAGATAATTATGATGGTTATATACAGCTTGAAAACGGCGTAGGAATGACAAGACTTTTCTTAAATGAAATATCCGGATCGGTTGATGATTATCTGAAACAGCATAAAAAGCCATCGGATAAGCAACTTAACATATCTACCATATCGGGAGTGCTTGCTTATCCGATATTTTGCAAGGGTATGGAAATTATAAAAAAAGCATTTCCGCAGGTTGATATATATACTTATAAAATCATAAATAATTTCTTTGGAGAAAAAATAACAGTAACAGGTCTTTTGACCGGGGGAGATATAATAAGTCAGCTAAAGAATAAAGATTTAGGTGACGTGCTTTTTTTACCGTCCAATACGCTTAAAGCTGATGAAGATATATTTCTTGATGATATAACATTGGAAGAACTTCAAAATGCTTTACAAGTTCCTGTGATTATTGTACAATCAGAAGGTATGGATTTTGTAGAGAAAATAATTGATTTTGTTAATAAATAGAAACGGAGAGAAGATATGAGCAGACCGGTAGTTGCCATAGTTGGCAGACCAAATGTTGGTAAGTCAACTCTTTTTAATGCCCTGGCAGGAGATAAAATATCCATAGTCCAAGACACACCGGGTGTTACAAGAGACAGAATATATGCAGATGTAAATTGGCTAAATTACAATTTTACAATAGTAGATACGGGTGGTATCGAACCAGAAAGTAATGATATTATTTTAAAAAGCATGCGCGAACAGGCGGAGATTGCCATTGAGACTGCGGATGTCATAGTTTTTATCACAGATGTGAGACAAGGTCTTGTAGATGCGGACGGAAAGGTTGCAGATATGCTAAGGCGTTCACGTAAGCCGGTAGTTCTTGTTGTAAATAAAGTAGACAGTTTTGAAAAATTTATGCCTGATGTTTATGAGTTTTATAATTTAGGCATAGGAGATCCGGTTCCTATATCTGCTGCTTCACAGCTTGGTATCGGGGATATGCTTGATGTTGTAGTCGGATATTTTGATGAATCGGCTCTTGAAGAAGTGGAGGATGAAAGACCTCGAATTGCGATAATAGGTAAGCCTAATGTAGGTAAATCATCTATTATTAATAAGCTGCTTGGTGAGGAAAGAGTTATAGTATCCGATATTGCAGGAACTACAAGAGATGCCATAGATACAGCTATAACCAGAAATGGAACAGAGTATGTATTTATAGATACGGCAGGATTAAGAAAAAAGAATAAGATAAAAGAAGAAATAGAACGATATAGTATAATCCGAACTGTTTCAGCTGTTGAAAGATGTAATGTGGCCGTTCTTGTAATCGACGCTGTAGAGGGCGTAACCGAACAGGACGCCAAGATAGCCGGTATAGCGCATGAAAGAGGCAAGGGTATGATAATTGCCGTAAACAAGTGGGATGCGGTTGAAAAGGATGATAAGACCATATATAAGTTTACCAATGATATAAGAGAAAAGCTTGCTTATATGCCATATGCTGAGCTTATATTTATATCTGCCGAAACAGGTCAGAGACTTCCAAAGCTTTTTGAAGTTATAGACAGTGTTATAGAAAATCATTCTTTAAGAATTGCGACGGGAGTTGTAAATGAGATTATGGCAGAGGCAGTTGCTTTAAATCCTCCTCCAACAGATAAGGGTAAGAGGCTGCGCCTTTATTATATAACACAGGTATCGGTTAAACCACCTACATTTGTAATATTTGTAAATGATAAAGAACTTATGCATTTTTCATATACAAGATATATCGAAAATAAGATAAGGGAAGCATTTGGCTTTAGGGGAACGCCATTAAAATTTATAATTCGTGAGAGGAAAGAAAAGTAATGTTAGCAGGATTGACAGCAAGAATAGCCAGTATAGTTATAGGATATGCATTTGGTCTTATACAGACCTCATACATACTTGGACGATTGAACGGAATTGATATAAGGGAGTATGGAAGTGGAAATGCAGGAACTACCAATGCTCTTAGAATACTTGGAAAGAAAGCCGGAGTTATAACATTTTTCGTTGATTTGGGTAAGGGAGCGGCAGCAACTTTATTGGTAAGAGCGATAATGATGAATTTCTATCCGGATGGTGTTAATTTATTTGTATGCTACGCAATGCTTGGAGCAGCACTTGGACACAATTTTCCGTTTTATCTTGGGTTTAAAGGCGGAAAAGGAATTGCAGTTACAGGTGGCTGCGTTATAGGCTTTTTAAATCCGTGGTTTTTTATAATAGGTTTATGTGTATTTTTTGGACTTGTTATAGCTACCAGATATGTATCACTTAGTTCGATATGTCTTATGTTCTATGTGATTATTTATTATACTGTTTTTTCTTTAAAGGGAGATTTTGGTTTTGAAAATTCTCATAATATGCTGATAGAAAGTATCGTAGTTATTATATTTATATCATGTATGGGAATATACAGACACAGAGCCAATATAAAAAGACTTATTAATCATGAAGAAAGAAAGCTTGGGGAGAAGAAGGAGGCATAAAGCTTATGAAAGTATCTATATTAGGTGCAGGTAGCTGGGGAACTGCGATTTCAGTATTGTTAACTGATAATGGTCACGATGTTATGGTATGGTCCATAGATAAAGAAGAGATAAAGATGCTCGAAGAAGAACGAGAGCATAAAACTAAACTTCCGGGTGTAAAGATAGCAGATTCGCTTAAGCTTACAAATGATGCAAAAGAGGCTGTTGATTTTGCTGAGCTTCTTGTTATGGTTGTTCCATCACCATTTGTAAGAAGTACATCTAAGACTATAGCACCATATGTAAGAAAAGGACAGCTTATAGTCAATCTGTCAAAGGGAATAGAAGAAAGTACTCTTATGGTTCTGACTGATGTAATTATGGATGAGATTCCTCATGCAAAAACTGCCGTACTTTCAGGTCCGAGCCATGCAGAGGAGGTTGGTAAGAGACTTCCTACAACAGTTGTGGCAGGAGCTATAGATAAAAAAGATGCACTTCTTATACAGGATGTATTTATGTCAGATTATTTTAGAGTATATACAAGTCCTGATGTACTTGGAATTGAGCTTGGCGGAGCACTAAAAAATGTTATCGCACTTGCTGCAGGTATATCTGACGGCCTTGGATGTGGTGATAATGCTAAAGCCGCTCTTATAACAAGAGGTATAGCGGAGATTAAAAAACTCGGAGTAGCTATGGGCGGTGACGCGGAGACATTTGGAGGACTTTCCGGAATAGGAGACCTGATTGTTACATGTTCCTCTATTCACAGCCGAAATCGTATGGCAGGCTTTTATATGGGGCAGGGTATGACATATAAAGAAGCTATGGATAAGGTAAAAATGGTTGTTGAGGGAGTTTATTCAGCCAAGGCTGCTTTAAAGCTCAGTGAAAAGTATAAGGTAGAGATGCCTATAGTTTCTATGGTCAATGAGCTTTTATTTGGCAATCTCACAGCTAAAGATGCTTTAAAGTCCTTGTTAACACGTATGAGAACTTCAGAATCTTTATCTCAGGAGTGGAAATAAAAGGAGAATATTTATATGGCATACAGAAGATATTCCCGTGAAAAATACAGGAAGATGAGAAGGCGTAGGAGGAAACTTCAATTATTATATATATATTTTATATTATTTGTTTTCGCTGTTGTTTTTTGTTTAGTATTACACAAGATAGTTACAAGTAAAAATAACGGAAAAAAAGGTGGTGCCGTAAAATATTCCGTAGCTGCGGATATAGGCAACAAGCCTGTAGGATATATAGATTATAATTTAATGATATCTCATAAAGCTG
This sequence comes from uncultured Lachnospiraceae bacterium, assembly GCA_902800325.1. Taxonomy (GTDB): domain Bacteria; phylum Bacillota; class Clostridia; order Lachnospirales; family Lachnospiraceae; genus Coprococcus_C. The sequence continues at coordinate 4,547 of CADCDW010000024.1, read as the reverse complement.
AGGTTGATCTGCCTGACGAATCGGGTGATGGTGATACCGAATCAAATGACACAACAACATCCGTAGCTTCTGATATGAGCTATGAGGTTCCTGATACAGTACTTGGTCCTGTTGAGGATGTTGTTCCTGCTAACTGGTATGATGAGAGCAAATATCAAAAGGTAGAAGGCCCTGTTGATTTATCTTATTTTGATAATGTCTGCTTTATAGGAGATTCACGAACTGAAGGTCTGGTTCTATATTCGGGGCTTCCCAACATAAACGGATTTTATTATAAGGGACTAAGTGTCGATAAACTTTCTACTGACAGAGTTATATCCATACCGGGTGTGGGAAACGGCTATACTTGTTATGAGGCTGTCGATGCGACTGATTTTGATGCATATTACCTGATGTTTGGTGTCAATGAACTTGGATGGGTTTATACGGATATGTTTACCCAAAATATGAGTGATTTTATCGATTATATAAAATCTGTTAAGCCAAATGCAGTGATATATGTACAGAGTATCCTGCCGGTATCACTTTCATCATCACAAAAGAGTGACATATATACACAGGACAGAGTTAATATGTTTAATGAAGAACTGCTTAATATGTGTAAACAAAGAGGAGATGTTATATACCTTGATTCATCCGCCGCGGTAATTGATGAAAACGGATATCTTCCTGAGGAGGCTTCAACCGATGGTATACATTGCAGTGCCGATTATATAAGAAGAATTGTACAGTTTTACAGATACAACACATTTATTAAAAAATAACGAAATAATGAATACCTCCAATTTTCATGACATATATATTAAATAATGGAATTGAAAACTGGGGGTAATTTTATGGATATCTATAAAGATATAGAAAAAAGGACAAACGGAGAGATATACATAGGTGTTGTTGGACCTGTAAGAACAGGAAAATCAACCTTTATTAAAAGATTTATGGAGATGCTGGTTATCCCGGCGATAGACGAAGAAAATAATCGTCTAAGGGCAAAAGATGAATTGCCGCAATCCGCAGCAGGAAAAACCGTTATGACTACCGAACCTAAATTTATACCGAAGGATGCAGTTGACATAACTATAGGTGATGAGGTCAATCTTAAAGTAAGAATGATTGATTGTGTCGGTTACATGGTTGACGGTGCGGAAGGCCATGAAGAGGACGGCAAGGAGAGACTTGTATCTACACCGTGGTTTGATTATGATATACCTTTTACGGAAGCGGCAGAGCTTGGAACTAAAAAAGTAATACGAGACCATTCAACTGTCGGTATAGTTATAACCAGTGATGGAAGTATAACTGATATAGAAAGAGATGCGTACATAGAACCTGAGCAAAAGACAATCACAGAAATAGATAAATTAGGTAAGCCGTATGTAATACTTCTTAATTCAAGGCATCCGGCTTCGGAAGAAACACTTATGCTGGCAGATGAGCTTGCTGAAAGCTATAATAAAACTGTTATACCGGTAAACTGCGATAAGCTTGTTGCCGAAGATATAAACCGTATCTTTGAATGTCTTTTGATGGAGTTTCCGGTTACGGCAGTTAATTTTAATATACCGAAGTGGGTTGAGGTGCTTGATAATGAAAATGAAATCAAGGATTATCTTATAAAACTTGCTAAGGATGCATTTTCCAATATTTATTATATGAGAGATGTGAATAATCTTAAGCTTAATTCTGATGATTATATTGAAAAAATTGATATGAGCAATATAAATCTTGCAGACGGTAATGTCAATATAGGTATCAGATTATATGATAAATATTATTATAATATGATATCCGATATGTTAGGAAGCAGGATTCAAAATGAATATGAATTTATGAAAGAATTAAAAGAGCTTGCCGATACAAAATCAAGCTGCAATAAAGTGAGTGCAGCTTTATCTCAGTCATTAAAGACCGGATATGGTTCAGTTACACCTGAAAAAGATGAAATCACACTTGAAGCTCCGGAACTGATACGTTCAGGAAACAAATATGGCGTCAAAATTAAAGCTCAGGCACCGTCCATTCATCTAATAAAAGCCAATATCACAACAGAAATCGCACCGATAGTCGGTTCGGAAGAGCAGGCGAAGGATCTGATTAATTATATTAACAGTGATGGTATGGAAGACAATGATATCTGGAGTGTCAATATATTTGGTAAATCCATACGACAGCTTGTAGAAGATGGATTAACATCCAAAATCAATAAGATTAATCAGGAAAGTCAGCAAAAGCTACAGGATACGATGGAGAAAATAGTAAATGATTCAAATGGCGGAATGGTTTGCATTATTATTTAAAAAAGGTTATAATGCTTTAGTATAATTTAAGTTGCAAAGGATAGACCATGATAGAAAAACCGGAATATAAGATAAATGAATTTGAAGGACCGCTTGATCTTTTGCTTCATTTGATTGAAAAGAATAAATTTAATATATTTGATATACCGATTGCCGATATAACCGAACAGTATCTGGATTATGTGGCGAGGATGGAAGAAGAAAATCTCGATGTTATGAGTGAGTTTTTAGTTATGGCCGGAACGCTGCTTAGTATAAAGGCCAAGATGCTTTTACCTAAGCACGAAGAGGAAGAAGAGGAAGAAGATCCTCGTTCGGAGCTTGTCAGAAGACTCCTTGAATATAAGATGTATAAATATGCTTCTTATGAGTTAAAGGACATGGAGCTTGATGCATTTAAGAATTATTATAAAGCACCGTCTATACCTGATGAGGTAAAGAACTATAAGGAAGAAATCGATCCGGCTGAGGTTATAGGAGATACAACGCTGGCTCAGTTAAACGCAATCTTTAACGAGGTTATGAAGCGTACCGTAGACAGGGTTGATCCGATAAGAAGTAAATTTGGAACGATTGAAAAGGAAGAAGTCAATATCGAAGATAAAATGCTTGAAATAAGAGCGTCCATAAAAGGACTTAAAGGCATAAACTTTAGGACTCTCCTTGAAACAGGACGCTCTAAACAAAGCATCATAGTTACATTTCTTGCCATACTTGAGCTGATGAAAGTTGGGCATATCGCCATAAAACAGGATGGCTTGTTTGGTGATATAATTATAGATTCGCTTGAGATGGATTAAAAGTAGGAGGACTTATGGAGGAAAGTATAAATAAGCTTGAAGGCGCCATTGAAGCAGTATTATTTTCAATGGGAGAAGCCGTTCCGATAAAGGAGCTTGCAAAAGCCATGGAAGTCGATGAAGCTACACTTGAAAAAGTATTAAATAATATGATGGATAAGTATGAAGCAGAAGACAGAGGCATCAAGCTGGTAAAACTTGAGGACTCATATCAGCTATGTACTAAAAATGAGTTTTATGATGTGTTATCCAAGCTTGTAAATATGCCTAAAAAGCATACACTTACAGATACGCTTATGGAAACTCTTTCCATAGTTGCATATAAGCAGCCGATAACAAGACAGGAGATTGAAGCCATACGTGGCGTATCGTGTGTACATGCCATCAATAAACTTGTAGAATATAATCTGATTACAGAAGTTGGAAGACTCGATGCCATAGGCAGACCGATTCTCTTTGGTACAACAGAAGATTTCTTAAGAAGCTTCGGAGTTCAGTCCATGGACGACCTTCCGGTTATTTCACCTGATAAAATCGAAGACTTTAGACAACAGGCGATGGAAGAAATAAATATAAAAGTGGAGACATAGTGGACAGGGGATGGTTATCTGTCTCATAAAAAGTTAATTAGATGTATTATATAAAAGAGTGTATATGATAGCATTTAACCCGATTTGCGTTAAATCAAAAGCGAGAATTCGAAATAGGTGCGTTAAAAAAATCGAACTGTTTGAGCGTAGCGAGTTTTCGATTTTTAGCACCTATAAAGAATTTGAGCGTTTTGATTTAGCAAATTGATGGTTAGCTATCATATACACTTTTTTATAAATACATCTATAGTATTAAAATAAGGGAGACAGATAACTATCCCCTGTCTCATAGTATTAAAGTATACTTTCTATAGATATGTCGTTTGTTTTTGACAGGTCTATGAAGTTATTGTCGGAGGTTTTTATGAGAGGTTTGGAGAGATTGACCTTGTTGATAAAGATAACGTCTCCCTCAGCTCCGTTACTAAGCTTTACTCGACAATTTACGTAGCTGTTTACGACATGTTCAAGGAAGGTTAGTATGTAATGAGGTTCGTATTTCTTTAATCCGTCATCTTCAAACATACTGATAACCTTAAACGGACTAAGTGGTCCGCGATAAACTCTTTTTGCAGTCATGGCTTCGTATATATCTGCGATAGTAACAATCTTGGCACACCAGTCTATTTTATCACCTGTAAGTCGCATAGGGTATCCCGAGCCGTCACATTTTTCGTGGTGCATAAGAGCAGCCATCTGTATATGTATATCAACATTTTTCGTTTTTAAAAGATCATAGCCTTTTTTAGGATGTGTTTTTATGATGGCAAATTCTTCATCAGTGAGTTTGCCCGGTTTTTTTATGATTTCCTGAGGTATAAGAAGTTTTCCTATATCGTGAAATAATCCGCAGGCTGTTA
>CADCDW010000023.1 GCA_902800325.1 uncultured Lachnospiraceae bacterium | reverse complement strand
CGTCGTATCATGGACATGGGAATAACTAAAGGCGTAGAAATATATGTGCGTAAGGTTGCTCCGCTTGGAGATCCGATGGAGCTTACCGTACGTGGATACGAACTTTCCATACGTAAGGCGGATGCGGAGATGATAGTCGTTGAATGACGAACATGATGAGTCATAATTAAAAAACAAGTATCTCTGTCACTTATGAATAATAAAATGTTAAATCGGGAGGAAATATAAATGTCTATTAAGATTGCACTTGCCGGCAATCCTAACTGCGGTAAGACAACATTATTTAATGCTCTTACCGGTGCTAATCAGTATGTCGGTAACTGGCCGGGTGTTACGGTCGAGAAAAAGGAAGGTAAGATAAAAGGTCATAAAGATGTGGTGCTTCAGGATTTGCCCGGTATCTATTCGTTATCACCTTATACTTTGGAAGAGGTTGTATCACGTACATACCTTGTAAATGAGAAGCCTGATGCTATATTAAATATTGTAGATGGTACCAATATAGAGCGAAACTTATATCTTTCAACCCAGCTTATAGAGCTTGGAATACCTGTGGTTATGGCCATCAATATGATGGATCTTGTAAAGAAAAACGGTGACAGCATCAATACTGCAAAGCTTAGTAATGAGCTTGGCTGTGATATCGTTGAGATAAGTGCGTTAAAGGGTGATGGTTGTGAAGATGCTATCAATAAAGCGATAGCTGCAGCAAATGCGAAAAAAGCCGTAGAAGTACCTGCTAAATTTGATGAGAAAGTTGAGTCCGCTATCAATACTATAGAAGGTCAGCTTGAGGGAAGTGTTGATGAAAAGCTTATCCGTTGGTATGCCATAAAGGTATTTGAACGTGATGAAAAGGTTATTGAATCTATCAAGCTTTCAAATGACCAGAAGAAAAATATAGAGGATACAATCTCTACTATAGAAAGAGAATTGGATGATGATGCAGAAAGTATCATTACCAACGAGAGATATAATTATATCGGAGGTATTATTTCCGGAACTGTAAAGAAGAAAAAAGGTTCAGACAAGATGACTACCTCTGATAAGATTGATAAGATTGTAACAAACCGTATACTTGGACTTCCGATATTTGCAGCGATTATGTTTCTTGTATATGCAGTTGCGATGGGCGGCTGGACAGTATCTATCGGTACTGCAGCAACAGATTTTACTAACGACGTAATATTTGGCGAGTGGGTACCAAATTTATTTGACAAAATCCTTACTGCCATAAATGTAAATGAAGGAACATGGCTTTACGGACTTATCCAGGACGGTATAGTTGCCGGATTTGGTGCCGTAATCGGTTTCGTACCTCAGATGCTTGTCTTGTTCCTCTTCTTATCAATACTTGAAGATATCGGATACATGGCGCGTGTAGCGTTCGTTATGGATCGTATCTTCCGTCAGTTTGGACTTTCGGGAAAGAGCTTCATCCCTATGCTCGTTGCAACAGGATGTGGTATACCGGGTATCATGTCATCTCGTACAATCGAAAATGATCGTGACCGCAAGATGACAGTTATGACAACAACATTTATACCTTGCGGAGCTAAACTTCCTATCATCGGTCTTATCGGTGGTGCATTGTTTGGAGGTTCTGCATGGGTATCAACTTCTGCATATTTTATAGGTGTTGGTTCTATAATATTATCAGGAATCATTTTAAAGAAATTCAAGGTATTTGCCGGAGAGCCTGCACCATTTGTTATGGAACTTCCTGCTTACCATGTTCCATCTGTCGGAAATGTGCTTAGGGCAACATGGGAAAGAGGCTGGTCATTTATAAAGAGAGCTTCATCAGTTATAGTATTATCATCAATAATCATATGGTTCTTCTCAAGCTTTGGAACCGTAAATGGCAAGTTTGGTATGGTTGATGACTTATTTGAGGATGAGAGCATTGCAACAGAAGCAGAGATAGAGAATATAGCAGACAAGATGGATATACCTGTTGAGGATGTAGCACCTATGGATGCATCCCTTCTTGCAAGCGTTGGTAACGGTGCATCAATTATATTTAAGCCGCTTGGATTTGGTCAGTGGAAGCCTACGGTAGCAACTGTAACAGGTCTTGTTGCAAAGGAAGAGGTTGTCGGTACATTTGGTGTACTTTACAACTATGATGACCAGGACGGCGAGGAAGAGCTTGAAGAAAATGGTGATCAGATTTGGGACAGAGTAGCAGCGGATTACACCAAACTTTCGGCTTTCGCATTTATGATGTTTAACCTGCTTTGCGCACCATGTTTTGCGGCTATTGGTGCGATAAAGAGAGAAATGAACAACGCCAAGTGGACATGGGCTGCAATCGGATATATGTGCTTGTGGGCATACGTAGTTTCACTCATCACATACCAGATTGGAAATCTTATCGCCAATGGAGTGTTTGGCTTTGGTACAGTTGTTGCATTTGCACTGGTTATATGTCTCATCTACCTTCTTTTCAGAAAAGGCTACAAGCCGGATGAGCATACAAAAGCTGTAACAAGCGTAGACGCTGCTGAAAAATAAAAATGTTGTGACAAGAGAGGTTGACCCGACCACATAAGATTGGTGATATGGGTCGTGAAGCCGGCCACATAAGAAGAATTTGGTAATAAGTAACCCTTTTTATATTATTACATTTTCAAATGAGGATTAGACATAATACTCACGAGAACTCCGGGCTTATCTGCATTTGGATAGGTCCGGATGTTTTCTATATACAGGTTTCAAAAGTATTTTGCCGGTTTTGCCAAAAATCGTTCTTGTTGACACATGGATAAAATAGAATATAAGATAAAAGAAATTGACTTGGGAGGTGGCTTATGGGTACAGTAGTTGCGCTTGCAGTAGTTTTGTTGATTGTATTTTTTTGCATAAAAGATATAGTAAAATCACATAAATCCGGCGGAAGCTGCAGTTCGTGCTCAAGCAAGGGTTCATGTAGCGGCTCGTGCGGAGATTGCGGTGGTGACGGCGAGGTACTTGTCACCATAAAAAGAAGAAAATAAAAAAGTGTAACATATAGGACGTATCTGATTGTCACATTTTATGTTACACGCAAAGCACGCTAGTCGCTTAACGCTTTGCTTAGCAACAAAAATGTGACAATCAGATACGACTCACATGTTTCGTATGTCGCATATGCTATATGTCACACTTGGAGGGTAGGAAATGTATCAGACGATTGCTAAAATTGACGGGATGATGTGCACTATGTGCGAGTCCCATATAAATGAGATGGTTAGAAAAAAATTTGATGTTAAAAAGGTAACATCTTCGCATAAGAAAAATGAAACTGTTATCATCAGTGAAAAGCCGGTTACTAAGGAGGAACTTGAAGCGGGGCTATCTGACATGGGATATCATTGCCTTGAGGCTAAAAGCGAGGAGTATGTAAAAAAAGGATTATTTAAGAGATGAAATTTGACAATGGGGACGTATCTGATTGCCCCATTTTATGTTACACGCAAAGCACGCTGGTCGCTTAACGCTTTGCTTAGCAACAAAAATGTGGCAATCAGATACGTCCCCTCGTGTCACAATATGTCACATTTTATTTTTTTGGAGGAGAGATATGAGTAGAATTAAAAAAATATATGCGAGTGAAATAGTTGCGGTTGCTTATACCGGAAGTGAGATACAGAACTTTGAGCAAGGTGAAGCATTTTGGATTTATGCAGTGGACAAAGATAAGATAGTGAGGACGCAGATACTCTCTCTTTATCCCAAAAACCTCAAGGATGCTATAGATAAATTCAACCTATGTGCGATAGATGTGCTTATATGTAAAAATTATACCTCCAAGTCTATGGTAGCTTTAAAAAAAGCTGGATTTAAAATATATACCTTTGATGGAGGTGCCAAGGCGGCGGTCAAAGCTTACGCAGAGGGAAAATTGAATGAACTATAATAAAAACGAGGATGGTGTGATATATGTATTCCTATTGTTGTTGTCTGGCAAATAGTGTACATATCAGTGAATCATCCTCGCTTTTATAATTTAACTAATGGTTATTTTGAATTTAGCTGTTTTTTGAGCTCCTTAATTTCTTCCCTTAATCTTTGATTTTCTGATTCTTTTGAAGCAACGCCTGCCTCAAATCCTTCTTTATGACCACTATCAAATCCTTCTTTATGACCACTATCAAATCCTTCTTTATGACCACTATCAAATCCTTCCTTAAAACCGTCTTCATATCCTTCGGCTCTAAGCGTTTTCTTATGTAACTCTTCATCATATTCAAATATACTCATACTTATGACCTCGCTTTTATTTGCTAATAAGAAGTCCTTTAATATATCATGTTTTATGCAGTAATCGACAGTGATTATAACAGCCTCTTTAAGTGGATGAGTTTTCCTGTTTTCTCTTAAAATATCTACATACTGCATATATTGAAATAAACTTGGACATTTGCTTTTTATGTCTTCATTATAGCCCTTGTTTATGTTCAATTGCAATACTTTTAACTCAAGATTTACCTCCTTTTCTTTATGCTCGTACGCTGATGACAGATACAATGTATCAGTTTCCAGTATATGAAAATAATAGCCTCATAGATACAAAAAGGCAAGATTAAGTTTTGCACATTTGTATCCGTTCGGAGACATTTTGGTTTAAAAAATGAGATAAACATTTTTATATAAGCAGATAAATTGCTAAGAAAAAATTTCTAAAAAGATATATAATTTTTTTTATTTTAAGGTTCAGCTAAGGTTCACATTATATACTTACCTCAGATTAAGGAAACAAGGGGATTCGATAAGCCTGGCAATCATAAAAGTAAGTCAAAATTATTGAAAATCCGAAAATTAAAAATATGTAGGAGGTAAAGCGTATGAATGATGAATTAAAAGAAAAGAAGAAAAATATAAAGCATAGTAACAGTCTTGCGCTCTTTCTGGTAGGAAGTCTTATTATGACAAGTTTGTGGGGATGTGCATCAAAAAAGAATAGTGACAGTAAGGATGCAACGAGCACTGATATAGTCGAGGAAGTTTCTGATGAGGATGGCAGCACCAAGGATGCTGCATCACAAAACGAAGCATCTTCCGATAAGGACAACAATGAAAATAAAGAGGCAACATCTTCAAATAATTATAAAGATAATCATCTGACAAAAGATGATATAAATATCAGTGAAACCTATACAGATGAAGGCGACGGAACACATGCCATAACAGATGACGGAGAATCGGCAGACTATTCTGACGTGGCAGTTTATAAGACAGGTGAAGCTGATGGTGACGAGGCTGATTTCTACGGTGAAAATGCAGCAATCTTTGCGACGAACGGTGCAACACTTACCTTGTCGGGAATCTACGTTGAGACAGACGGAACCCACGCAAATGGAGTATTTTCCTATGGTGAGGGCACAACAGTTGATATATCTGATTCGGTTATAGAGACAAGTGGAAACTGTTCGGGAGGTCTTATGACAACAGGTGGCGGAACAACCAATGCAAGCAATCTTACCATCACTACGTCCGGAAATTCTTCGGCGGCAATCCGTTCCGACAGAGGCGGTGGAACAGTAAATATAGACGGTGGATTTTATAAAACTTCCGGAACCGGTTCACCGGTTATTTATTCGACAGCAGATATAACGGTTTCAAATGCATACCTTGAGTCGACAGCATCACAGGGAGTTGTTGTAGAAGGCAAGAACTCAGTTACATTAAATGATTGTGTCTTAGATGCGGACAACAACACCAAAAACAGTGATAAATCTGATACCTATCAGGCTGTAATGATATATCAGTCCATGTCGGGCGATGCGGATAGCGGAACCTCATCATTTAAAATGTCTGGCGGCTCGCTTACCAATGCAAACGGTGATATATTTTTTGTAAACAATACCGCATGTACAATAGATCTTGAAGATGTCGACATAACTAATATTGATTCTGACGGAGTATTTCTCAGGGCCGAAGCTGCCGGCTGGGGCAACAGCGGTTCCAATGGCGGCAAGGTTACCATGACTGCAGTAAATCAAAATATAGATGGAGATATGATAGTTGATGAGGTTTCTGCATTGAATCTCTATCTGACAAAAGAAAGTGTTTTTTCGGGTGCCATAAATACTGATGGTACAGCAGGTGAAGTATATGTTGAACTTGACGAAACTTCAACATGGACACTTACAGAGGATTCATATATAACTTCTCTCACCTGTGTCGCAGGATGCATCAATCTAAACGGACATATCTTATATGTAAATGGTGAGGTATATACCGACGGAACCGATAGCACCGGTGAAGCGATAGAGATAGTATCCGAGAACACTTCATCCGGATCCGGAGATATGGGCATGCCTGATGGAGAAGCACCTGACGGAAAAGGAGGTTCCGGAGACAGGGGAAAGCCGGATGGCAATGTACAGGATGGAGAAAATTCAAGTATAGTGCCGGGCGGTTCTACGGACGGATCAGATGGAAGTGGCAGCTTAGGCAGTTCGGGTGGCACCGGTGGAAACGGTGGAACTCCACCTGAGAAGCCTTCAGGTGAAAATGGCGGCCCCGGAGGCAGTGGCGGCACACCGCCTGAGAAACCAAATTAAGTTCTAAAAATATTCAAAAATAAACCTAAAAAAACAAACAAAAACCCCAACCTTTTAAAAAAAACAAGTCACCGGATAATTTGTTTTCGGTGACTTGTTTTGATGGGGATTACAGTTCAACTCCATTTTTTACGAGCAATTCACGTGCTGAATCAATAGAATCAACGCCTTCTTTGTTTTTGATTGGAGCGAATTCTTTTTCGCGGTCTATCTCGTAAGCGAGACACGAATCCATGGCGTGAATTAAATCTAAAGCCAGAGTCTCGTATTTAAAAGCATTTACTTCATCCGGTGTTACAAAGCTTCCGTCATAGTCCATAAAAGGAACAGCTTTCTTAACGATATGCAAAGGCATGTCCGAATCCAAGGTGTGGGTAAGTTTTTTAACAGGAAAAAGATAATTAAGGATAACGCCGTAGCCATAGGCATAAGTGCCATCCTGATTCTTTTCATTCATCATTTTATCTGAAAGTTCGTAGTATTCAATTATATGAGGCATACCGGACATCGTGCAGATGGCACCGACTTTTTCATCGGGTGAAGTTTTGGCAACAACCTTCGCGCCGCATGTTTTGCCACTGGTTATAGTGGCGCCTAAAAATACAGGATCGGCTATGCCTTGAAGAACATTATCAACAGAAAAAACGTTGATCCACTCGATAGGCGAGTCAAGAATCTCATCCAAAAGGCCGTTTCTTTCCATAGAGGAAAACCAGCCGCCGTTGCCATTTGGAGACATACAAAGTTCGTCTTTATCAGCAAGAAGAATATTTCCCTCAAAATCAGTAACAGGATTAGATTCCTGAACAAAAAATGTAATAAAATCAGGATTATAACCAAAGTAATTATGGGCTTTAAAGAAAGCAATCGTTTCTTCGTTATTGATGGAACTGGTCATTATATAAAATGGTATGAAACATCCGGCTTTTTCAACAACCTTCATAGTGTTATTGATCAGGCATTCAAATATAAATAATTCTCTGTCTGTGCCAACATTAAACATACCCTTTGGATGGTCATATCCAAGGCGCGTACCCTGACCACCTGCCAAAAGAACCAAAGCTAACTTGCCGCTTTTTATGGCGTCAAGTCCAACAGACTCGTATTTATCATACATATCATTTATAGAATCCATAAGCATCACATCAATCGGCTTTATATCATCAACCGAATTATAGGATTTATGTGGTTCTAAAAAAGACCAGTCAACCAAAGAAAGCTGCTTGGCCAATTTACATTCGTTGGCTTTGCATATTCCGGGCTCTGACAGGTAAGCAAGAAGCTTATCCTGGTGATATTTAATTAAATTATCTTTAACTGTTTCGCTAATCATATGATTTAATCCTCGCATTTGTTTGTGTTTTGAAAGTTTTATAATTATGTCGTTAACCCAAATTTATTGTCCTGGTAATTCAAATACTATTGAAAGATATTATACCCTAAAATACCTATTGTGGCAAATAAAAAACAATTTTACAGAAAAAAGTTAAAACAGTTCTGTTTAAGTCAGAAAAGCAAAAATTGTAAAATTAAAAATAAACTGCAAAAATAAAAATAACCCGGTTCAAAGATTGAAAAAAAATATCTGTTAGTATATAATAGAAATAATTATGTAATCATATTAACGGAGGATGTATCATGGCAGTTGAAAAGTTTGGAAAGATAACCGTAGAAACATGTGATATAGAAGGACTTAAAGTTATAACTCCATCGGTGTTTGGAGACGAGAGAGGATATTTCATGGAGACCTATAACTACAACGACTTTAAAGCGGCGGGTATAGATATGGAATTTGTTCAGGACAATCAGTCAAGTTCCAAAAAAGGAGTTCTTAGAGGACTACATTTTCAGATAAACTATCCTCAGGACAAGCTTGTAAGAGTAGTAAGCGGAGAAGTTTTTGATGTAGCGGTTGACCTTAGAGAAGGTTCAAAAACATTTGGAAAATGGTTCGGAGTGAGACTTTCCGCTGAAAATAAAAAACAGTTTTTTATACCAAAAAATTTTGCACATGGGTTTATAGTTTTATCAGAAAGCGCAGAGTTTTGTTATAAATGTACCGATTTCTATCATCCAAACGATGAAGGCGGACTTCTTTGGTCAGACCCTGAGATAGGAGTAGAATGGCCTATGCCGGAGGGTATGACAAGAGATGACCTTACAATATCCGAAAAAGACCACAAGTGGGGCGGAATCAAAGAGTATCAGGAGAAAAAATAATGTCAGCTGACAAAGATAATATAAACAAAGACCGCGAAAATATCAATGGTAAAAACATAAACAATGAAGGCAACAGCGGTGCAAACAAAAACAATGAAAACAAAAACAACGAAACCAAAAAAGATGAAAATAAAAGCATCAAAAAAACGAGTAATGAAAAAACAATTACCGTTAAGCCTAACAGTATTAATAAAGTCAATTTTATAAAAGATATATATCATAATAAGAGACTTATCTTAAGTCTTTCAAAAAATGACTTTAAAACAAAGTACGCAGGCTCTATGCTTGGTATCATATGGGCATTTGTACAGCCGACTATTACGATAGCAGTTTACTGGTTTGTATTTCAGATGGGATTTCGGTCGCCGGGAGTGGCAGAGTATCCGTTTATACTCTGGCTTATGGCAGGTCTTGTGCCATGGTTTTACTTTTCAGAAGCGTGGGTTGGCGGAACCAATGCATTAACAGAGTATAATTATCTTGTAAAAAAAGTAGTATTTGACATAGATATACTTCCTATGGTCAAGACTATATCGTCGATATTTGTGCACATATTCTTTACGGCCATAGTAGTTCTTCTTAGTTGGGCATACGGATACCGACCGGATATCTACACGCTTCAGCTTATATATTACATTGGATGTATGTATGTCATGGTTCTTGGATTGTCATATCTTACATCGGCGGTTGTTTGCTTTTTCAAGGATCTTACACAGATAATAAATATATTTATGCAGGTTGGTGTTTGGCTTACACCTATCATGTGGGATATCAATGCGATGCTTCCGCCGAAATGGGTAAAGATATTTAAGCTTAATCCTATATACTATATAGTTGATGGGTTTAGAGACGCTATACTTTACAAGAGATGGTTCTTCCATAAGATAGCATGGACGTCTTACTTCTGGATATTTACCCTGATAGTATTCTGGCTTGGAAGAAGAGTATTCACAAAATTAAAAATTCATTTTGCTGACGTATTATAAAACGCCATTTCTTAACGGCTAAAAATAGCTAAAGATTCATAGGAATAATATAATGTCAGTCTGTTGTAATCGGAGATAAAAATGAGTGATATAGCGATAAATGTAGACAATGTAACAAAATTGTATAAATTATATGACAAGCCTTCTGACAGATTTAAGGAGGCGCTCGGCTTTACCAAAGAAAAAAAATATAAGGAGCATTATGCTCTGCACAATCTTGATTTTAAAGTAAAAAAAGGTGAATGTGTCGGTATAATCGGCACAAACGGAGCCGGTAAATCAACCATATTAAAAATCATAACAGGAGTATTAAATCCTACTGAGGGCGAAGTGAAGATAGATGGCAGAATCTCAGCTTTGCTTGAGCTTGGTGCGGGGTTTAATATGGAGTATACCGGCATAGAAAATGTATACTTAAACGGAACTATGATAGGTTTTTCCAAAGAAGAAATAGATGCAAAACTTGATGATATACTTAAGTTTGCAGATATCGGAGATTTCGTATATCAGCCGGTAAAAACCTACTCATCAGGTATGTTCGTAAGACTTGCATTTGCGGTTGCGATAAATATAGATCCGGAAATCCTTATAGTTGACGAGGCACTTTCTGTAGGAGATGTATTCTTTCAGTCCAAGTGCTTTAAGAAATTCGAAGAATTTAAAAAACTTGGCAAGACTATTCTTTTCGTAAGCCATGATCTGGGAAGTATAAGCAAGTATTGTGACAGAGCCATTCTTCTTGACAAGGGAAGAAAACTGACAGAGGGAACTCCTGCTGAAGTTATAGATGAGTATAAAAAAGTCCTTGTAGGACAGATGGATGAGGCACAAAAAGGTGGAGCAAAAAAAAGCGACCTGCCTGAGGGACAGCTTTGGCGTTCAAATTATGTTATCAATCCAAACTGGGAGGAGTACGGAGATCATATAGTAGATATCGTGGATTTTGCAATAGTAGATGATGATGACAACTATACAAGCACACTTGTAAAAAATAAAGAATTCACCATAAAATTAAAGATAAGGGCAAATCAGGATGCTACCAATCCTATAGTTGCTTATACCATAAAGGACATAAAGGGTACAGACATAACCGGTACCAATACCATGCTTGAGAAAAAAGATATAGGAGATTTAAAAGCGGGCGAGGAAAGAATAGTATCATTTAAACAAAATAATTGTCTTCAGGGTTCTCAATACCTTTTGTCGCTCGGGTGTACGAGATTTGAAAATGATGACTTTCAGGTATATGACAGGCTATATGACATATGCAGTATAACGGTAGTGTCTGATAAAAATACAATTGGATTTTTTGATATGAACTCGGAGATAGGTATCATATCAAACGCAAAATAAGAGGTTTAGATGGAAGAATATATTGGAAAAGTAAAACTGAATTATGAATTCTACAAAGGTGAGGATACCTATACAGATGGCGAAGTTGAAGACAAGATGCTCGAGATAGTTAAAAACTGTCAGACTGCTACAGAACTTGAAGAAAAGCTTATGGAGGAAAATGACTGGGCATATCTGTATCACTTTTCAACCATCAGGCAAAATGTGCTGGACTGGTATGATTTTGATAAGGATGCAGAGGTGCTTGAAATAGGGGCAGGCTGTGGAGCGATATCGGGTCTTTTTTGCCGTAAGACAAAAAAGGTAACGGCAGTTGATCTGTCTAAAAAAAGATCATATATAAATGCGTACAGAAACAAAGAATATGATAATCTTGAGATACTTGTAGGCAATTTTGAAGATATAGAATTCAGACAGAAGTATGATTATATTTCACTCATAGGAGTGTTGGAATACTCGATATATTATATAAATAGTGAAAATCCGTTTGAAGATATGTTGAAGAAGGTTAAATCGTTGCTTAAACCCGGCGGAAAGCTTTTACTGGCTATAGAAAATAAGTATGGGTTAAAGTACTGGGCAGGTGCAACGGAAGATCATACAGGGAGACTTTTTGACGGTATACAGGGTTATAACGGAGTAGACAGAGTCAGAACATTTTCAAGGCGTGGCTTGGAAAAACTACTTAAAAAAGCGGGCTTTGAAACCAATGATTTTTACTATCCGGTACCTGATTACAAACTGCCGTTAGAGATATATTCAGATAATTATCTGCCAAAACCGGGCGATATAAAAGCCTATACACCTGCATATGACAGAGACAGATATATGATATTTGACGAAGTTTTGGCATATGAATCGCTTTGTGAGGATGGTATGTTCCCTGAGTTTGCCAATTCTTTCATAGTGATAAGCTGTTAGTTGGAGGATATAATGAAAAAGGTCTTATATACAAAATATAATTCTTTAAGAAGGACAGAATTTCAGATAAAAACAAGTATAATTGAGACAGACGGCAAAAGATGTGTCCTTAAAGCTGCTATGAACGATATGGCAGCAGGGCAGCTTGATGCCATGAAAAAGAATTATGAGCTTATAAAGGACATGTATAATGATATAGAGGTCATACCGTATAACGAGACAGAAGACGGACTTTGTTTTGATTTTATCAAAGGAAAGGATATGCTCTGTGATATAGATTTTGTACATGATGATATGGATAAAATAATCAAAACCATATCAGAAAAAATTGAAACTATCCTCGATATAAATGATGATTTAAAGAAAAAGTTTGAGTTGTCAAAAGAATTCAAAGAGATGTTTCCGGGATGCTATCCTAAGGATGAAATAGCATTTAAGGTTGCAAATGTGGATTCTATACTTAGCAATTTTGTAGAAGCCCTTGGAAAGCTATGGTGTATAGATTATGAGTGGGTATTTGATTTTGAAATACCTAAAGGATATATAATTTACAGAACCCTTTTGTATCTATATACCGAAAAGGCAGAGTTGCTTAAGGACAGGATAAGATTTGAAGATTTTATCAGGAGCTTTTCGTTAGACAGAGGAAGTATTCATATCTATCAGAAGATGGAAGAATGTTTCCAACAGTACGTACATGGAAAAGACAGAAGATATATATATACCAACAATTATCTTAAAAAGACGACCGGCTTAAAGAAACTTACAGATGACAATGCGTCTTTGCAAAAGTTTGCTGCTCAAAAAGATGAGCAGATAGAAAAGCTTGAAAAAGAAGTTGAAGAATTAAAAGAGAGTATAGATCTTAAAAATCAGCATATAGATAATCTTGAATCAATGATATCAAGGCAGAGTGCCAATATAAAAGATTTAAAACATGCTGTAAAAAATCCGTTTTACGGTGTGGGATTTGCGTCAAAAAAGATATACAACAGACTTATGTTCAAGTTTGGCTCCGAAGAGTGGAAGGAAGAACAAAGAGTCGGTAAATATAAATATAAATACAGAGATTTGATGCTTGAACAAAAATCGGATTATGAGACATGGATAAATGAAGTGGAGTCAAAGGAAACTTATGATGAAAAGTTTGCATATAATCCTAAGATATCCGTGGTTGTACCGGTTTATAATGTACTCGATAAGCATTTGGTACCGTGTATAGAATCTGTGATTAACCAGATATATGACAACTGGGAGCTTTGTCTTTCGGATGACAATTCTACCTGGCCAAATGTAAAGGAAACGCTTAAAAGATATGAGTCTGATGACAGGATAAAGGTAGTATACAGACAGGAAAACGGCCATATATCCAGAGCGACAAACTCGGCTATAGAGGTTGCAACCGGAGAGTTTGTGGCATTTATGGACTGTGATGATACACTTGCACCGCAGGCGTTGTATGAGGTCGTAAAAAAACTCAATGAAAACAGAGAACTGGATTTTATATACAGTGATGAAGACAAGATAGATGAGGATGGCGGAAACCGCAATATGCCGCATTTTAAACCGGACTGGTCACCGGATACATTTATGTCACATATGTATACCAATCATCTCGGAGTATACAGAAAGAGTCTGATAGATGAGGTGGGCGGACTTAGACCGGGCTTTGAGGGCTCGCAGGATTATGACTTCACGCTCCGATTTACTGAAAAAACAAATCGTGTGGCACATATTCCTAAAATACTCTATCATTGGAGAGTAAGAGAAGAGTCCACAGCAGGGGACATCGGTGCTAAACCATATGTGCTTGAGGCAGCTTCGAAGGCCAAGAGAGAGGCTATGGAAAGAAGAGGTATCCCGGCCAAGGTTGAGGAGGTTGTTGGAACATTTCAGTTCAGGATAAACTATGACGTAGTGGACGAGCCGCTTGTAAGCATAATCATACCGTCAAAAGATAACTATGATGTACTTGAACAGTGCATATCCACGCTTACGGCAGCAACAGAGTATAAGAGATATGAGATAATTCTGGTCGATAACGGAAGCTGTGACGAGCAAAAGGCACTTTATGAAAAGCTGGCGGAACGCTACAGCATAAATTATATATATGAAAAACAGGACTTTAATTTCTCGGCTATGTGCAACAAGGGTGCGGCACATGCAAAAGGAGAATATTATCTGTTTTTAAATGATGATATAGAGATTATAAATGAGATATGGCTTACAAGGATGCTTGGCCATGCACAGCAAAAGCATATAGGTGCGGTTGGGGCAAAACTCCTTTATCCGGATGGAGAAACCATACAGCATGACGGAGTTATCAATGTAAAAAACGGACCTATGCATGCCCTTGCCGGACTCAAGGATGACATTATACATTATTTTGGCAGAAATAAGCTCGAATATAACTATCTTGCCGTTACCGCAGCGTGTCTTTTGGTTAATGCAGAAAAATTCAAGGAAACAGGCGGGTTTGACGAAGAACTTGCAGTTGCCTATAATGATGTAGACCTTTGTTTTAAACTTTATGAAAAAGGTTATTACAATGTTGTAAGAAATGATGCTGTACTTATACATCATGAGTCAGTAAGCAGAGGAAGTGACTTAGAGGATGATACCAAGTTTAAGCGACTTGAGATAGAACGAAACAAGCTTTATGACAGACATCCAAAGCTTATGACAGATCCGTTTTACAATATCAATCTTACGCAGACGGATACCAATTTTGCATATAATTATTATGATGATGAAAAAGATTACTGTGATATAGTTGAAGAAAAAGCTATAGAAAAGTATAGTGATAAGGCGCTTACCAATATAGACATACTTATGGTGCTTAAAAATATCTATATCGCGGGCTGGGGCTTTATAAAAGGCTATGATAAGAACAATGACACAGATATAAAGCTATGCTTTTATAATGATGAAAAAAGTTATATCGCCACGACAAGGAAGGTCTACAGACCTGATGTGGCAAGAGCCAACAGAGAAGAAAAAGATGTTGAATTTACAGGCTTTATCTGCGAATTTCCTAAGGTGAAGCTGCCTAAAGGGAAGTATCATATAGATGTGATATGTAGGAAAGAGAGAGTCAGCACAGAGAAATCTATAGACGTTTAATATACGAGGGAGAAAACCTTATATGAACAACAAAACTACCAGCAGAAGTAAACATATAGACTTTATAATACTTGACCTTATATGTGTCGAGGTGTCTTTCCAATTGGCATTTTTATTGAGACTTGGTACGGATGGACAGAAATTCTCCAGTGGATATGCTCTTATAAACGGGCTTATACTTATAGCGCATGCTGCAATAGTATTTTATACAGAGGGATATTCAGGAATATTAAGGAGAGGATATTTTAAAGAAATAAAGGCTGTATTGACATATAACATAGAACTTTTGGCGGTTGTACTTGCGGTACTTTTCTTTAGTAAGCAATCGGAAGACTACTCACGTATAGTTATGGGTCTTTTCTTTATCATAAATACAATTTTGATGTTCGTTCTCAGAACGATTAGAAAAAACTATCTATGTCGAACCAATATCAAGATAGGAAAACTTAATCGTATGCTTTTAGTTACTGATTACAAACATGCTGCAAATCTTATAAAAGGCCTTCAAACATATAATTATAGTTCGTTTTATGTAAATGGAATAGTTGTTCTTGATAAGGATATGCAGGGCGACAGAATATCTGATATACCCGTAGTTGCAAATGCTGATACTATGTATGAGTATGTAAAGGAGCATGTTATAGATGAAGTATTTATAGGTTCAAGAGATGAAAATATAGGTAAAATCGCTGATATGTTTTTATCTATGGGAGTCATGGTTCATATAAGTATAAACAGAATACTGCCTAAGGTGCCGAATCCGACTATAGAAAATATAAATGATTATACAGTTGTAACTACAAGCATAAGCTTTATGAGTTTTAAACAAAAGGTTATAAAGAGACTTATAGATATAGTTGTTTCTATACCGGGTATAATTGTTACAGGTATATTATATGTTATACTTGGACCGATTATATATCATCAGTCGCCCGGACCGATATTTTTTAAACAGGAAAGGGTGGGTAGAAACGGAAGAAAATTTAAGATTTATAAGTTTAGATCCATGTATATGGATGCTGAGGAACGTAAAAAAGAACTTATGGAGCAAAACAAGATGCAGGGACTTATGTTTAAAATGGATGATGATCCGCGTATAACGCCTATAGGTAAGTTTATCAGAAAAACAAGTCTCGATGAGTTTCCTCAGTTTATCAATATATTTAAAGGTGATATGAGTCTGGTCGGAACCAGACCGCCTACTGTAGATGAGTTTATGCAGTATGATGCTCATCATAAGAGTCGTCTCGCTATAAAACCGGGACTTACCGGACTTTGGCAGGTATCGGGTAGAAGTGATATAACTGACTTTGAAGAAGTTGTCAGACTGGATAATGAATATATAAGGAATTTTAGTATAAGTTATGATTTGAAGATAATGCTTAAGACTGTAGGAGTGGTGTTTAAGCGGGAAGGATCTGTATAAGAAAAATAATAGGAGATTTGGCATTCTGATATGAATATAACGGTATTAAATATTTTACTTAGCTTTTTAATTTTAATAGTATTACCTATATGTATAGGTAATACTATTTGTTATATTCTTAAACAGGATATAATCTTCTCCAAATGCTTTATAACTGGACATATAACTATGTGGGCGGTGTGCCAGCTTATAGCGGTGCCTCTGATTCTTATGAAACAGTCTTTTTTGGCTGTTGTAGTGATGCTGTCTGTTGTTTATGGTTTTCTTGCAGTATATGGAGTTGTTTATAAAAAAGCGAGGCGAGGCTTCGGGGAAATATTTGCAGGATTAAGCTGTAAAACTTTTGTAAAAGAAAAGATAAAGATAAAAAAAATTCTTGATGTTTCAGCACTTGTAATTATGATACTGGCAGTGCTTTTGATTGTATTGGCAAGCATATTTTTGCAACATACGGATGCAGATGATTCAAGATTTGTGGTGAATGCGGTGGATATATACCGCACCAACAGATTGCTTCTTACTGATGTAAATTCGGGTAATGCTATAAGTACTTTTTTGGGAGATCTTAATAAGGATGTAACGTCTCCTTGGGCGGTATATATAGCATATATATCTAAACTTACGAGGGTGTATCCATCTATAATGATGCATACAGTTCTTCCACCGGTCATCATGCTTATGCTTGGAGTGATATATTGGATACTGTCAGAACATTTTTTTGGTAAGGATGTGCTTTATAGATGTATATTTGTCTGCTTTGCCATACTGCTTAATATATATGGATGTTACTCTATATACACATCGGAAACATTTATAATGATAAGAATGTGGCAGGGAAAGGCTGTGCTTGCAGGCGTGGGAATTCCGATTATGCTGTGGCTTTTTCTTGAACTTTTCAGAAATGAGAAAAGGGAAAATTATCTGCTGCTTTTGATAGGAGATATAGCAATGTGCCTTCTTAGTAATATGGGCATTATAATAGGCGGCATAATGATAGGATGTTACGGATTGGTATATGGAATAGCTAAAAAAAATTGGAAGATGACATTGGTTATGTGCGTCATATGTCTGGTAAATGTGATTTATATAGGGATTTCATATAAAATGTAACGCAGTTTACAGATAAAAAAGATATTGATTTATATACAAAAGATATGTATTCTTTCAGCGTTTATTTGGGGAGACATAAATGACAGAGTTGATTAATCAAATGCAAAACTGGATAAAACAGTATTATCCTGACACCATATATGTTTGCGTGATTGTAGTAGCAGCCATATATCTTTTTGTGTGCAAAAAAGAACATAGAAAAAGTATTATATATCCGATTATCGTAATCCTTATATGTATATTGAATCCCGTCATATATCAAAAGCTTTTACGCAGGATGGTATATTGGCGTATGTTTTGGATGATACCTGACGCCGTACTTATATCATATGCAATTACTGACATAATAAAAAGAAGTAAACCTGTATGGATAAAGAGCATAATTCTTGTGACAGCTATATGCGGCATAATTATAACCGGAGTCAGAGTGTATAATAAAGAATTATTTATCAAAATACAAAATCTGCAAAAGGTATCTGCTAATACAGAAAAAGTATGCGATACAATACTTGCAATGGATAGAAACCCGAAGTGTATCATACCGGATGGAATGTACTGTGAAGCAAGACAGTACAATGGCGATATAGAACTTATGTATGGAAGAAATGCAGAGGGATATATAAACGAATTATCAGAAAGATATATGCTTGTCCATTTCTTTATGCAGCAGGATGAACCTGATTATGAGTATATATTTAACGTGGCTAAGGAAGACGGGTATAACTTTATAGTTTGCCAAAAGAAAAAGGCAGTTCCAGGTGAAATATTAGAAAAGTATGGATATGATAGATGTGCCGATGCAGGAGAGTATTGGGTGTATTATGGTGAGTAAGGAATGCGGATTATTTATGTATAATCTATGTTGTCTTAATTATAATAAGATAAATATATTGACAAATTAAAAAAACGTCTAATTTAATATCGTATATTAAATTAGACGATTTTTCTGTGAGGTATATTATGTATATAAAAAGACATGCTGAAGATACTGTGAATAAATTAAGCAAAATGTTTGGATCGGTAATAGTGACCGGACCAAGACAGGTTGGCACGACAACTATGTTAAAAGAAATGCTTGATAATATAAGTTATGTTACGTTGGATGACAGTATTATCAGAAATAATGCAATTGAATATCCGACAACATTTATTAAAGATAATCCACCGCCCGTATTTATAGATGAAATTCAAAAAGCTCCGCAGCTTTTTTCTGAAATAAAAATGTATATAGATTCAAATAAGAAAAAGGGCAGTTTTATCTAAGCGGTTCGCAGCAACTTCAGATGATGAAAAACATAAGCTTATAAGTTTAAGCGATAAAGATAAAGTTTTACCTGTGGGATATTTATAGAATGTACAAATATTTTTATTGTAATATTCTTGCTTGATATTATTTCGTTAATTAATGATAGAAGTTTAAATGGAGTAATATATCACGTTCGTAAAATGCTGATTAAAAATGCTTTTTAATTTTCATAAACTCCTCTAAAAATATAGATAGTTTACTTGACATTTTATTGTATATGTATTATAATAATTTTGCTTTTTGATATAGAAATTAAGGGGAGAAAATCAATGAATTATATTATATTTGGTGGTTCCGGATTTATAGGTACGCATTTGATAAAGCTACTCAAGTCAGAGTGTATTAAGGAAAATGATAAAATATATAATATAGATATAGTTATGCCGGGAGAGGAAGGTGTGGTTCCGGGCATTGTTGAAAAGATAGAAGGGGTAGAGTATATCAGAGCAGATGTCAGAAAACCTCTTGATTTGGATATTAAGACTACATCTGATGATATAATATTTAATCTTGCAGCAGTGCACAGAACACCGGGACATGCTGATAATGAATATTTTGAGACTAATATAAAAGGTGCTGAAAATGTAACCGCTTATGCAGATAAGCAGGGCATAAATAAGATACTGTTTACAAGCTCTATAGCACCTTATGGAGCTGCGGAGGAGCTTAAGACTGAGGATACACTTCCTACACCAAATACTCCATACGGAATAAGCAAGCTTGTGGCTGAAAAAATACATACAGCATGGCAAAAGGAAAATTCTAAGAGAGAATTAACCATAGTAAGACCGGGGGTTGTTTTTGGTAAAGGTGAACATGGTAACTTTACCAGACTTTACAAGGGCCAGAAGAAACATTATTTCTTCTATCCGGGAAGAAAGGATACGATTAAGGCGTGTATCTATGTTAAGGATCTGGTAAGGTTTATGAAGTATCGCCTTATAGATAATTCATTTCCGGGAACGGACATATTTAACTGCACATACGAGCCTGCATATAATATAGAGCAGATATGCAATACTATGCAAAGGGCAACACGGATGAAGAGGCATATAATGCTTGTCCCAAGTTTTTTACTTATGAGTGCTGCAACAGTTCTAGGGCCTATAGGAGGCAAAAAACTCGGACTTCATCCGGCTCGTGTAAAGAAACTTATGGTATCAACAAATATATGCGGAAAGAAGCTTGCAGAGAGCGGTTTTAAGTTTAAATATACATTTGGACAGGCTTTGAGAGACTGGTATATAGATTGCGATAGAAAAGGATTGGAATAACTCATGAAGGATATAAAAGTTATAATTGCTGCACATAAGAACTATCAGATGCCTGAAGATGATATGTATATACCTCTTCATGTCGGTGCAGAGGGCAAGACTGATGAGGAGGGCAATCCACTTGACCTTGGGTATTTAAAGGACAATACCGGCGATAATATATCTGAAAAAAATGCGGAGTTTTGTGAACTTACAGGACTCTATTGGGTATGGAAAAATCTTAAAGCTGATTATATTGGTCTTGCACATTACAGAAGACACTTTGTTATGAAACGCAAAGGTGATAAGTGGGATAAGGTTGCAAATAAGAAATTTATAGATTATGAATTTGAAAAACATGGTGTGGAAGTGATACTTCCAAAACTAAGAAATTATTATATTGAAACAAATTACAGCCAGTATGTGCATGCACATCATGCAGAGGATCTTGATATAACAAAGGCTATAATAGAAGAAATTTATCCGGAATATCTTGACTCGTGGAATGCGGTTATGGAAAGCACAAAAGGACACAGATTCAATATGTTTATTATGAAGTATGATCGATTCTGTGAATATATGGAATGGCTGTTTGGAATACTTTTTGAGTTGGAAAAGAGATTGGATATATCAGAATATACAGATAATGATAAGCGAGTATTTGGCTTTGTAGCTGAGAGACTTCTTGATGTATGGATTGATACAAATATGATTGATTATATAGAGCTTCCTGTTGAGTTCATGGAAAATGAAAACTGGATTAAGAAGGGAAGCAAGTTCTTGAAGAGAAAGTTTGTAGGTAAGAATGAAAAAAATGTGAGTCATGTGGAGTAGGGAGAGCTTTTCAGAAAAAACATAGAGAGGAGTTTGGTTGCAGATGGTAAATGCATTTACAGTGGCGGAATGGTTTATAGCACATAATAATGCTGTTATGCTTTATAATTCTGCTGATGAAATATCCAATTTAAAAATTCAAAAGCTCCTTTATTATGCTCAGGGATTATCACTTGCTTTACTGGATAAGAAACTTTTCCCGGAAGATATTGTTGCGTGGAAGCACGGACCTGTAGTTGAAGCAGTTTATCGAAAGTATCATAAGTATGGCAGACGGGGGATAAATGATATACCCGGTTCGCCTAATATGGAATTAGAAATTGAAATATTGCTTGTTAATACGTATAATACATTTGCGAAATATTCTGCATGGGAATTGGCAAACTTGACTCATAAGGAGGAACCGTGGAGATTAACACCTGCCAATCAAATTATTCCACTAAATCTTATTAGGGAATACTTTGTTAAACATTATAAGAATGTTGAACAATCCAAAGATATGGCAGATAATATTATACAGCTCAGAGATATAGAAAAATTGCCTGATAATTGGGATGGAGAGGAAGGCTTAAGCTTTGACCACACATTTATACAGGAGGTTGTGGATTTAATTTCAACCTTACAGGTTCAACCCGATCTTGGACCGACAGGTAGAGGAAGCATACAGCTTGAATATGGTTCCAGAAAAAAGAATAATAAATATCTGGGAATAGAAATATACGAAAAAGATAGAAAAGTAGAAATATATGAAAAGGATGAATCGGAAAATCGCACACATGAGGAAATAAGCATGGAGGATATTAATGCACGAGTTCAACAGTTTTGAAATGCCATTTGAATATAAAGATAGTGATAAATACATCAGAGCTATAAGAGATAATCTTATTAGGAAAAATGGAGAGATTAAAGCAGGTGCATTTAAGACCAATAAGGGAGGAGTATCAGTTACCAGATGCAACGATTCGGTGTTAGATTATGCTTTGAAATTTATGGATTTTCATTTTGAGGGTGCTATGGCGGTATTTCCACGAATGGTGTGTTCGAATGTGAACATTTACGAAAAATACAATCCGTCACAGGGATATAATAAACATCATTGGGAACTTTATGGAAATAAGAATAGAGATGCACTCTCTGAAGAACAGATAGATGCAATAATTGAGGCTATTGAGTTTTTTTGATAGATTATAATTGAAAGTGGATGGTAGACTATAATGTGGGATTTAGGAGTTCCTATATTATGAGTAGGAAGAGTATGGAAAAGTTTTTTAAGATATTTTTATGCTTGAAAATGAATTGATTTTCTTTATATACAGATAATGGTAAAGGTGCAATTAAGTTTGTTACCGGGTGACTTCTTGAAGAATTGATTGATATTAACATGGTTGATTATATAAAGCTTCCTGTATAATTATTTAAAGTGAGAATTGGATTAAAAGTGAGAAAAGGAGGTTCTTGAAGAGGAAGTTTGCGGATAAGAATGAAAAAAATGTGATAGGAAGGGATATTAGAGTGGTTAGTATAAATAATACTGTTGAAGATTTTAATCCATTAGTAAGCATTGTTGTTCCAGCGTATAACGCTGAGGATACATTAAAAAATACAGTTGAGGATATATTATCTCAGACGTTTAATGATTTTGAGTTAATATTGGTTAATGATGGGTCGACTGATAAAACAGAGATTATTTGTAGAGAGTATTCAGATAAGGATAATAGAATTGTTGTTTTAAGCCAAAAAAATGGTGGATTGTCTAATGCTAGGAATAACGGCACTAAAATTGCTAAAGGCCAATACATTACATATATAGATGCGGATGATCGGGTTGAGTCATATTACTTGGAATATTTAATAAGGGCTCTTAAGGAAAATGATGTAGATATGGTTTGCGGTAGAACTAATCGTGTTAAGGAAGGAGATAGTGACATACTAAAAAATGAAACATATAGAGCTGAAGTGTTTAACAAAAAAGAAGCGGTTTGTGAGATGCTTACAGGGAAAAAAATTACTGTTGGTCCTTGCAATAGATTAGTTCCACGTGCTTGGTATATTGAGAATCCTTTTCTTGAAGGAAAAAAATATGAAGATTTGAGTAATTCATATAAATTACATTTAAAAGCATCTTCTGTAGCGTTTGTGGATGCAAATATTTATCATTATGTTATGCGAGGAGGATCGATAACTGGTAGCAAAATAATAAAATCACAACAATGTATGGATTATTACGAAGCAATCAATATGTGCGTTAAAGGAGTTCTTAAGGAGTTTCCGGATATAATTGACGATGTGTCCGTTTTAAAAGCTAGAGATTATATGTCGTTATATTTGAATATCAATAGGTGTTCTGAAAAAAATGAAAAATTAAGGATAATGGAAAGTGTTGTTTTAAAATGGATAAAAAAATATTGGAAATATGCTTTTAAGAATAAAAAGGCGCCTATTAATGTTAGGTTAAGATTGTTATTGTTTAGAATAAATCCGTTGCTATATAGGATGTTTTATTATGTTGGTATTAGGATTAAAGGTAAGGCTATTGCTTGATATTTTAATATAATTTATTGGGTTGATATTGCTAATATGTGAAAGAGAGTTATGAAAATGAATATATTGATTGCTACTGATGCTAATATACAAAGAGCCGGTGTGTGTATGTTTGTTTTACAATGGACACGAGAACTAAAAAAAATTGATAATAGCCACGATATAGTAATATATTTTAGAAAAACTACAATTGATGAATCTGTTAAAGAAGAATTCATTAATTTAGGTATAAAAATTGTTACAGGAGATTTGCCACAAAATGGAACAAGTATTTCATTAAAAAACCGGACAAAAGTCAAGGCAGATGTTACCAATATTTTAAATGAAAAAAAATTTGATATTATGCATGTTAACTCTTCTGCTGTAGGGTTTACATCTGTTGTTTTAACTGCAGGGAAAAAATTTAATGTGCCAATGAGAATATCACACTCTCATGGTAAAAATATAGGAAATGGTATAAAAAATATTTATTTATATTTTTTAAAAAAGTATAATATGACAATTGCTACGTCGTATGCTGGATGCTCAAGTGATGCAGGGATTTATCTTTTTGGAAAAGATATAAGCTCAAATCCTAAATGGCATTTTATACCTAACACAATTGATACAGAGAAGTTTAAATTTAATAAAAAAGACAGAGAAATTTATCGTTCGAAGTTAAATCTTGCTGAGGATGATATCTTGCTTGGTGCAACTGGCATGCTTATTGAATTAAAAAATCATATTTATTTGTTAGAAATAGTGAGTAAGCTAATTAAAGAGTTTAGAAATTTTAAGCTATTAATCTTGGGCGAAGGTGAACAAAGAGATACTTTAGAAGCGTTTATCAAGAAAAACAGTCTTGATGAGTTTGTATTTTTACCAGGAAATAGTAATGAGATACCACAATGGTTGTCGGCTATGGATTTTTATCTTATGCCAAGTTTTACTGAGGGATTACCATTAGGGGCGGTTGAAGCTCAAACAAATGGGTTGCCTTGTATACTATCTGATAGAATTCCACATGATGTGGATTTGTGTAGAGATGTAATCCATTTACCAATTAATGTTGACACAAGCATTTGGATTAATGAAATTAAATGCCTTGAAAAGAAAAACAATGATGAACGAGAAAAAAGCTATAAAATAATTAATGAAAAAGGTTTTGGAATTTGTAAAACTAAGGATTATATAAAATGGTTATATGAACTGTGATTACTATTTGAAATAAGGATTTAATGATTATGAGGAAAAATGATTGCAAGCAGTTGTCGCCAAAAGAAATAAAAACTGTGGAATTAAACATATTGTTAGAATTTCAAAAGTTTTGTGATAATAATAATTTGACGTTTTATTTATGTGGTGGAACTTTACTTGGTTCAATTCGCCATAAAGGTTTTATACCATGGGATGACGATATTGATGTTTGTATGATTCGGTCTGACTATGAAAAGTTAATACAAATATGTAATTCTTGTACGAAAAAATTACCAAATAATTTAAAATTAATTTGTTTTGAAAATAGTACTTTGTATGCACCATATATAAAAATATTAGATACCACAACTTTTATTAAGGAGGAAAAAGTAAAAAATAATAAGAGTAATTCGTTGTGGATAGACATATTGCCAGTAGATGGTTTACCATCTGATACAAACAAAGTGAAAAAAATATATAAAAAAACTTATTTTTGGAGAAAAATATGGCTATTAAGTATAGTAAGGTTGGGTTATGGAAAAAACATTTTTAAGATAATAATCAAACCAATTTTTATTTTATTCTCAAAAATTATCGGTCAAAAAAAGTGTACAAGAAAATTGATTAAAATTGCAAAAAAAAATGATGTAGCGACTTCGGAATATGTTGGAATAGTATCATGGGGATTATATGGTCCGGGTGAGAGGATGAGAAAAAAAGAATTTTTGGAAAGTGTTGAGGTTGAATTTGAGGGACATATGTTTAAAACAATGTCTTGTTGGGATAGTTATTTGAAAAATTTATATGGTGATTATATGAAACTACCACCAAAAGAAAAGCGTATTAATCATCAAATGAAAGTTTACTCAAAAATCAATTAATTATTATGGAGGAGAAGAATATTCTATATTTGAATATTTATTAAATTGATATGGCTAAAATATTAACTGTTTCTATAGCAGCTTATAATGTTGAAAAATTTGTATCAAAGGCTGTTGATTCAATTGTTTTATCAAATGCTTTAAATGATATTGAAATACTAATTGAAAATGACGGATCAACAGATAATACAAAGGCAATAGGGGAATTGTATCAAAAAAAATATCCAGAGTCTGTAAAATTAATAAACAAAAAAAATGGTGGTTATGGAAGTACCATTAATTGTAGTATAAAAGAGGCATCAGGCAAATATTTTAAACAACTTGATGGTGACGATTGGTTTGAAACCGAAAACTTGGTAGATTATATAAATCTTTTAAAAAAAACAGATGCTGATTGGGTTATTACACCTTTTTCTATGTATTATGAAGATACTAAGCTCACTAAAAATATGGATTTAACATCATATATTGACGAAGGCTTTTATGATGTTAACAATATTGAATTTAAAGAGTATGTTAATATGCACAGTTCTACATTTAGGACGCAGTTATTAAAAGGAATGCCATATAAAATAAGGGAAAATTGTTTTTATACAGATTTAGAATATTTACTTTATCCATTAAAATTTGTTAAAAATGTATACATTTCAAAGATTCCTATATATGTATATAGATTTGGCAGAGAGGGACAAAGTGTTAGCATTGAAGGTATATGCAAACATTATAAAGAACATGAAATGGTTTTATACGATTTAATAAATTACTATAATACTTTAGAGAATATTTCTTCTAATGTAAAAGATTTAATATTATCAAGGTTGATTTCCGAAATTGTAAGCCATATGAAGTGGTTATGTAAAATGCCATTTTCACTAACTAATTGGAAAGAAACAAGGGCTTTTATTTTAAGATTAAGAAATAGGGAATCTGAATTAATGCATGCCTCAATTTTAAAAAGCGGTTTTTCAAAAGCTATGTTTAAATCAGATGGTTTTGCTTATCCGATATTAAGAATAGTAGCAAAATATAAAGAATAGTATTACTTTTTTTATATTTTATGTTTGTAGGTTAATATGATTTTTAGGAAAATGAATATGTTTAAATTAAAAAATATTTCTTATAACAATATTTGTATAAAAAATATATCTTCTATAATCGATTATATTTTTTTTATAGTTTTCTTTTTGTTTTTGTATACCGGATATGTTTCTACAACTATGAGGACTATTAAATGGTCAAAAGATTTTCATTGTCATATACAACATTTATTATGGATAATAGTTGGTTTAAGAATAATATTAAAAATATTAAATGGTAAGCTAAATTTTAAAACTATTTTTTTTATATTATCTGTACTTGTAGCTGGAATTTTTTGCTATAATGTGAATTCTGGTTATGATATTGTGTTAGATGTAATAGTTTTGAGTATTGGGTGTATTGATGTTGATTATAAATGTTTAATAAAAATATATTTAATTACATGCATATTAGTTACAATACATGTTATTGTTCAGAGCAAAACAGGAGTTGTAACAGATTTGGTTTATTATAGGGATGGACATATCAGAGATTCATTTGGTTTTATATATCCAACAGATTTTGCAGCTCATATTTTTTTTATATTATGTGCTTGGGTTACAATAAGACAAAAAAAATGCAGTAATATTGAATTATTGTCTTTTGTTTTTATTGCAATTTTGTTGCAAATATTTTGTCAGGCAAGATGCAGTGTATTTTCAATCATATTAGTGGCTTGCTTGGTGATTATAGCAAGAAAAAATCATATAATAATTAGCCTAACAAACAACAAATATACTACTCACACAAAGCAAATACTATTATCGTTAGTTCCAATACTTTTTTCGGTGATTATGATTATTTTAGGCAAAACTAAAACAAATAATTCTTTTATTATTTTTTTGGATAAACTACTTAGTACACGAGTGAGGCTTACGAGAACTGCATTTCAAAATTATGGTATAAAGCCATGGGGGCAGTATATTTATATGCAAGGTAATGGTGGTAGCACAATTGTACCTGATAATTATTTTTTTATTGATTGTTCATATGTAAATATACTTTTACGATATGGAATTGCTATTTTTATGTTTACAATATTATCGATAATAATTTTAATAATAAAAAATTCAAATAATTATTTTATCATTGGTATAATAATTATTATTTGTTTGCATTCTGTAATAGAACATCATTTGTTTGAATATTATTATAACATTTTTATTATTTTGCCTTTAGCGAATTTTAATAATTCTGAAATGAAACAAAAGAATTTAAAATACAGAGTTAAAGATTCATGTTTTCCACTGAAATACATTATTAGTTAGACCTATTCTTGATGGTAGTTTTCAATATATGTATAATGTTTTACCAGTATATGTAGGATAGGAATCTTTATTACATTTATATTAATTATTTCATAATTGGAATTATTGAAAGACTATAAAAAATACATTTAAAGAAAGGATTTTATTATGGATACACTTTATATTGTGATGCCAGCTTATAACGAAGAAGAAAATATTAAGAATGTAGTTAAAGAATGGTATGAAAAATTAGATGGTAAATCTTCAGAATCAAAATTAGTAATTGCGCCAAGTGGAAGTACTGATTCAACATATGATATTTTAAAATGTTTGACAAAAGAAATGCCAAAGTTATGTATTTTAGACGATACAGAAAAACAACATGGTCCTAAGGTTATAGCTTTATATAAATATGCAATTATGAATAATGCAGATTATATTTTTCAAACCGATTCGGATGGTCAAACAAATCCAAAGGAATTTGATTCATTTTGGAAAGTGCGAAAAAAATATAATGTTATTTTAGGATATAGAAGTTCAAGAGAAGATGGAAAATCTAGAGCGTTTGTCGAAAAAGTTGTTTGTATATTATTGAGGCTATATTTTGGAGTGAAGATTCCGGATGCTAATGCACCATTTAGATTGATGAAAACAGATATAGTAAAAAAATATATAGATAAGATGCCTTATGATTATAATATTCCTAATATTATGTTTACTACATATTTTAAAAAATATAATGAAAGTATTACTTTTAAAAAGATTACATTTAAAGCGAGACAAGGTGGGGTAAATTCTATTAATATACCCAAAATTGTTAGGATTGGTTTTAAGGCTTTGAAAGATTTCAGAATGTTTAAAAAGGATATGAAAAAAAATAAAGAGGATTATTTGTATGAATAAAATAAAATATATCGAAAATTTAGTAGTATTGTTTTTTTCCTTTGTTTTTTCTTTTGTTATGTTAACATATAGTCCTGTCCATCCTTGGGTAAATACTGAAACATATACAGATTCTAGTGTGTTTAAAACTGTTGCATTAATGATGGAAAGTGGGTATATGCCATATAAAGATACCTTTGATCATAAAGGCCCATTATTATATTTTATAAATTTAATTGGAAATAAACTTAATTATTATAATGGTGTTTTTTATATTGAATTATTTTTTTGGATCATAACGCTAATAGCATTGTATAGGTCAATTAGGTTAAAATGTAAGCCAGCTGCTTCTTACATAATACTATTATCTGCGTTTTCCCTTTTTTATATTGATTTTCAAGGTGGGAATTTGACGGAAGAATATGCATTGCCATTTATATCAATATCTACATTTATTTTTTTGGATTTTTTATTAAATGAAAAAATATCTAAATTAAGATTGGTTTTATGTGGAGCTTGCCTGGGAGTTATATTATGTTTGAGACCTAATATGATTGCTTTGTGGGTTGTAATGTGCATATTTGTTGTGATAAAAGAACGTAAAAATTTTAAAAATCTTTGTCGTTATATTTCTTTCTTCATGCTTGGTATGGTCATTATATTTTTTCCAATCTTTTGCTGGATTATAAAAAATGGTTTATTTAAAGATTTTTGGAGCGTATATATTGAGTTTAATAAAACATATTCGTCTGCTGAAGGTGGTAGAGCTTTGTTTTCTGCAAAATGGAATGCTTTTTTTCATTTTTTAAATAATAAAATATATATTATTTCTATATTATCTCTTATTTTTTTAAGTAATAAATCAAATAATAAATTAAATATTACTTATATTATTTATATGTTTATATCTTTAATGTTTATTGCTATGTCAGGAATGACATATGAACATTATGGATTGGTGCTCATCCCAGTATGTATTTACCCTCTATCGCTACTGTATGAAATAATAGAAAAAATAGATAATAAAGACATGTCGAAAATTCTTTTTGTACTATTAAGTATGTTTTTTTTGAGTAATTTTGTCATATCTGATTGCATAGATACAATAATAAGAATTCCTGAGTTATATGAATCAAGGAATTTTGATAATGATTCATATGTCGAAAAAATGATATCTGACCAAATAAAAATATATGCACCTAATTATGGGGAATCTATATCTGTATATGGAAATTGGGATTATATTTATGTAAAAAACAAAAAAATCCATGCAACAAAATATTCTTATCAATTTCCAATAGGAAAAGTGAAAAAAGAAATATTTGATGAATATTTTGAACAGTTGAAAAATGAAAAACCTCATGTCATTGTTATTCAAGCTGGATATTGGGATAATAATATTGAAGAATTTGTTGATACTTATAATTATAGGTTAGTATACACTGAGAAAGATGATGCTTCAGGTGTTTTGGTTTATGCATACTGATTTTATTAATATACTGATTTTTAAGGAGAACTATAGTTTGAAGAAAGATATATTTGATAGAATAATGGAATTGCCGGTGTTGAATTTATTTAATTCAGTTTATAAAAAAAATAAGGAAATTATCCTTTATCTTTTTTTTGGTGGACTAACTTTTGTTATTGGAGTTTCAACATTCGGATTGTTTAATATTTTTTTTAAGATTAATGAGCATATATCTAATGTTTTTTCATGGATAATTGCTGTTACTTTTGCTTTTTTTACCAATAGATTATGGGTGTTCGATTCTAAAACTAAATCCTTTGATAAGTTTATAACACAAATGTTGTATTTTTATGGTGGTAGAATTGTTACTTTAGTGGTTGAAGAGTTGATTTTATTGATTTTTATTACATGGATTAGATTTCCGAGCATGATTGTAAAAATCATAGCTCAAATAATCGTTATAATTTTAAACTATATAATTAGTAAATTGTTTGTTTTTAAAAAACAAAAGATAAAAATTTGTAAAGAATAATATTTTTTGACTTTATAAGGTTTTGTG
Organism: uncultured Lachnospiraceae bacterium; assembly: GCA_902800325.1. Lineage (GTDB taxonomy): Bacteria > Bacillota > Clostridia > Lachnospirales > Lachnospiraceae > Coprococcus_C. The sequence goes on along the minus strand of CADCDW010000023.1, from coordinate 938 downwards.
GTTAAAATGGTTATATATAAGAAAGTGAGAGGATTATAAATATGAATGTAGCAATAATTATAGCAGGTGGTTCTGGACAAAGAATGGGACAGGATATTCCAAAGCAATTTTTAAATGTATATGATAAACCGATAATCATTTATACATTAGAAAGTTTTCAAAGACATACTATGGTGGATGCAATCGAAGTTGTCTGTATAGATGGCTGGCATGATGTTATATGGGCATATGCAAAGCAGTTTAATATTGATAAGCTTAAATGGGTTATATCCGGTGGAAATTCAGCCCAGGAGTCTATAAGAAATGGTGTTGATAATTTAAAAGATGTATGTAGTGATAAAGATAACATAATCATACATGATGGTATAAGACCTCTTGTTGATGACGAGGTTCTGACAGATGTTATAAAAAAATGTAATGAACATGGAAATGGTGTTACATCTCTTCCGTATAATGAACAGATATTTGTGATAGAAGATGAATATACAACAAAAAAATATATTCCAAGAGAAACTTTAAGGCGAGTATCAACTCCACAAGCTTACAAATATGATAAGTTAGTTTGGGCGTATAAAAAAGCTTTTAGTGAAAATATAGGAATTCATGGATCTTCATATACTAATACTATGATGGTCGAACTTGGGGAGACGCTTTATTTTGCAAAGGGTTCTGATAAAAATATAAAACTTACTACAAAGGACGACCTTGAAATATTTAAAGGGTATCTTACGGCTGAGAAGGATAAGTGGCTTAAATAAAAAAGATTTTTGCTCTTTTTTAATATCATTTTGAATATCAAATAATAAAGAAAACAAGCATTTATTACTTTTTAAGGTTTCAACTGAATAATCCGGGGTGAAATACATCACTTGTCCGGCGTATGGAAATCGCAAATCTGCTTTATTGGAAATCGTGTTTCCGCTAAAAAGGAAATCGCT
>CADCDW010000022.1 GCA_902800325.1 uncultured Lachnospiraceae bacterium | reverse complement strand
AACTTAATAATAAGATTTATTTATGAGATATGGAAGAGGCCTCGTGCCTCTTCTTTTATTTTTTCTCTTATTGCCAACTAAAATTATACTTTAAGTTATGCGCATCGGCGCAAAACCACAAAACAGTATCGCTTCGGGCACAGAGTATTGAACCCTGCACCCCCAAAAACGAATTACTTAATAACCTTAAATATATCGCTTGCGATATGCTTCCTATGCCTTGCCGGTTCTTTATCCTCCTCCTTTATTTTTCCCTGCATCTTTTTCATTTTATCTCTTTCACTAATGGCTACCATTACATATGTTTCAAAAACCTTATCATCCAACTCTGTTATAAGCTCACATCCCAGTTTTCTATCCTCTTCATTTTGGGATTCCATACATTTTCTTATAAGAGCCATCAATTCAAAGCACTCACACATATATCTATGCCTACTTTCTCCAAGATATCTTGTTAAAGCTCTACCTCTCTTATAGATTTCTACTACCTCTTTGTTATTTAATCTGACCATATGCGATTCCTCCTTTTAAATAATATTTCAACTTACGATGTACACCTTAAATCAGGTTATGTAATGATACTACCATACAACTGATAGTAAATTTTTGCGCAAAAATAAAGCCTCTGATTTCCGGAAAATGTTTTAAAAAATTCTTTATCATAATAACCAAAAAACAAGACCGTAAATAACATTCGGTCTTGTTTTTATTTATTTGATAATGAAATAGAAAATGGGATAACATACCTTGCATTTATGCGCAAAGCTATGTTATCCCATTTTCTATTGAGTTTAGTACTCCTGCGTTTTTAACCGAATGAGAATGCGTCCGTTGTGACCTATATATCCCAACTGCACATGCACTACTTATTTGCATTCTCAAACTGTCTAACCGACCAATTTCTATATGGTAACAGCACTATAATTAGGTGCCTCTTTTGTAATCTGAATGTCATGCGGATGACTCTCTCTAAGTGATGCAGCCGAAATCTTTACGAACTCAGCCTTATCATGAAGTTCTTCGATTGTTGCAGCTCCGCAATAACCCATACCTGCCCTTAAACCACCTAAAAGCTGGAATACAGTATCTTCGATAGAACCCTTGTAAGCAACTCTTCCTTCAACACCTTCAGGAACAAGTTTCTTTGCATTTGCCTGGAAATATCTGTCCTTGCTGCCGTTTTCCATAGCAGCTATAGAACCCATACCTCTGTAAACTTTATATTTTCTACCCTGATAAATCTCAAACTCACCCGGTGCTTCATCTGTACCTGCGAATAAACTTCCCATCATACAAACATTTGCACCTGCTGCCAGAGCCTTCGTAATATCACCTGAATACTTGATACCACCGTCTGCGATAACCGGAATTCCGGCTTCTCTTGCTGCATCATATGCTTCCATAACTGCAGTAATCTGTGGAACACCAATACCTGCAACGATTCTTGTTGTACATATAGAACCAGGTCCGATACCTATCTTAACAGCATCTACACCCATATCAATCATAGCCTTAGTACCACTCTTGGTAGCTACATTTCCTGCTATAACATCAAGATCAGGATTTTTTTCTTTAATCATCTTAAATGTCTTAAGCACATTTTCCGAATGTCCGTGCGCTGTATCAATAACGATAGCATCAACTTTCGCCTTTACAAGCTCATCAACTCTGTCTGTTATATCAGGAGTTACACCAACTGCTGCCGCACAACGAAGTCTTCCCTGTGAATCCTTTGCAGCATTTGGATACTTAATCTGCTTTTCTATATCTTTTATGGTGATAAGTCCTTTAAGATTAAAATTCTCATCAACAATCGGAAGTTTTTCCTTTCTTGCTCTTCCAAGGATTTCCTTTGCTTCCTCAAGAGTTATACCCTCTCTCGCTGTGATAAGATTTTCAGAAGTCATAGACTCCTTAATCTTCTTGGAATAGTCTGTCTCGAATTTTAAATCTCTATTGGTAATGATACCGACGAGCTTGCCGTTTTCAGTAATAGGCACACCTGATATTCTGAACTTAGCCATAAGCTTGTCCGCATCTGCAAGTGTGTGCTCAGGTGAAAGAGAAAATGGATCAGAAATAACACCAAACTCTGAACGCTTTACCTTATAAACCTCTTCTGCCTGCTGCTGTATCGACATATTTTTGTGAATAACTCCGATACCACCCTGTCTGGCCATAGCGATTGCCATTCTGTGCTCAGTAACTGTATCCATACCGGCACTCATAAGCGGAATATTAAGTCTGATTTTCTTAGTAAGATTAGTTGCAAGATTAACATCATTTGGAATAACGCTTGAAAACTGTGGCACTAAAAGCACATCATCAAATGTAATTCCTTCACCAATTATTTTTCCCATTTTCTTATCCCTTTCCATCTCTCGTTATACGCTGTCTTTGTTAATATTTTTTGTGTATCAATCATAATATATTTCGCACAATAATATCATTTAACCCCTGCAATGTCAATGATGAAAATTATTTATCCATATATATACATACATATAGAGTAATCCACTCTTCTCCGTCAACTAAAAGCGGTACCTTTATACCCTCGATATCTGACATAAGCTGTATGTCTCTTCCGTAAACTGCTATAGGCGGAGTAATATCTATCAAAATACCCTGAGTAGAAAAAATTGTAGCTGTATTACCCATAATCATATTGCTAAGCTCATTTAACGCCGAAGAAGCCATCTCGTCAAGTGTATCAACAGGCATTCCGAACATCATCTTTGATGCTATGGCTTTTGCCCTTGCATCCGGTATTCCAAGTACAACCTGTCCCTTCATCTCACCTACGATTCCAAGCTGTATGGCATATGTAAGTTCCTTAATCATAAACTCTGCCCTTACAGGTTTTCCAACGGTAAGATCAAGTGCTGCAACACTCTTAACTATTGATATACTCGATTGTAAAAACGGATTTATATATTTAACGTCAATAGTCTGCTTCATACCATTCTCCTTAAAAGATCTGACTTAATAAAATAGAAAGTCGACTGTCTAAGTATTATATCATAATTTTTACGTTCATTCAAATACTATTTGCAGATAAACGGACACTTTTTTATTGTTATTTTTACATATATTTGATTGTCATATTTTAGCCGTTTATTGGTACACAATCATATTGGTTTCACTCAGTTGATGATGGGCGGCATCCACCTGCTTTACCACTACCTCATCACCTGATGAAATATCGTCTGATTCTATAATTAGTTCCGTACCGCTGATATAACTTGTATCAACTTTTTTATCATTTACAAATACCACTGAATATGTATTGAAATTCTCTCCAAAAACAGATACTGAACCACCGTTATCCTTAATATCGTCCAAAACAATCGGAGTAATACCCATCCTCATATGTCTTTCCGGCACCGGTGTATGTCCGTCATATAAATAATTCTCGCCAAAAAGTTCATCGTAAGCTATCATTTCAAGCTTTGCATCAAGCTCGTCACCCTCATATAAGTCATGTGCCTTCTGGGCATATCCTGATGGAATATTAAGTGCATTTAAAAGCTTGCCGGAAATCTCATTTGACATCATATCCTCATCCGGCATATCCAGATTAATATTGTTTACTATGACATATTCCGTCTGGAATAATGTACTGTCACTTAACTGGTGCTGTGATATATTGAGCGAAGGCAGATGATCTCCGTAAAGGATAAGAATATAATCCTCTCCTCTTTCATCAAGAGCAGCCTTTAACTGTCCCATCATTTCATCCATCTCATATATCTGGTTTACATAATAATGGAATGGTTCCTCCATCTCCTCTTCAAATGTGTATTCTACCTGAATATGATCCTCACAGGTATCCTCTCCCACAGGATAACGTCCGTGTCCCTGTACGCTTATTGTAAATACAAAGTCCTCTTTCTCCGAAGAATCAAGACACTTTAAAATATCGTCTGTAAGCGTATAGTCCTTTGCCCAGCCTGTTGAAGTATATTCAACATTGTACATATACTCAAGAGATGTAAAGTCATCAAAACCCATAGTATTATAGACATCATTTCTATCATAAAATGATGACTTATTGTTATGTATGGCATGCGTAGCATAGCCCTGGTCCGCAAGCAGACTGCAAAGCGATACTACCGGTACTTCATTTACGGTAGTTTTATAAGGATATTCTCCGGCACCAAAATATGTCGATTTGATTCCTGTCAAAACCTCAAACTCTGAGTTGGCTGTACCCGCACCGAGTGCCGGAACAGTAAAATAGCCAGATGGATACTCATCTTTAAACTTATTGAAATTAGGCAGTGGATTTTCACTCATGGTTAGCCCTTTAAGTCCGTTTGGATCAAAAAACGACTCTAACTGGATTATAATAATATTAGGCTTTTTCATCCTGCCTTTTACTTCTACCTCATCAAGCTCAGCCTTAATCTCCAATATGGCATCTTTGCTGTAATCATCGGGCTTGCTTATACCATTGTCAATTATACTGTTTGTAAAACAGTACGCAAAACCGTACTCCTGATATGCCATACCAAGATTTGCAAAATCATCTGATATGATATTGTGCTTGACACCAAAATTAGTAAAGCCCCATACCACTCCCCAGGCTATTACACAAGCAAGCATAGTAAGCTTTACATTTAACTGTCCTTCATACTTAGGTGTTTTTCTAAACAGTATAACTATTCCGGTAATTACAACTATAACACCTATAAGTATAAGCACCTGCTGAAATTTGGTATAATAAACATCTATCATACTGAATGTATCTTTTACCATAAGAAAATCAACAGCAGCAAAAGGTGTCACCCTGAAGCCCAAAACCACAAAATTAATAACTCCACATATAAGCCAGATAATGCTTATGAGTGCTATACCAAATACTCTCTTTCTGATAAACAATGCAAACAATAAGGTAAAGAAAATAATTGAAACATTATAAAGATAAACTATAGGTGAGTGGAATATGAATGCAAGACCACCGAGTATAGATCGCCTTCCAAGCATTTCCAGAACAACTTCTATTAAAACGGCACACAAAAAGCACCTGAATATCCAGGTATGAATCGAATACTTAACCGCCTTTTTAATCTTCCTTCCAATTCTTTTTTTCTTACTTTGGGAAAACTCTTTTTCGACCGGTTTATCCTTATTTTCTTCGGTTTTCTCTCCATTATCCGATGAATCGCCTTTTTCAGTATCAATAATGTCGTCATCATCTACATCAATAACTTTTTTAATGCTCTTTTCAACCGGCTTTTCATTTGTTTTCTTTTTTTTCTTAGACATTCTCTCCACCATTACTTAATTGTCAACTGTAGAAACACATACTGAATCATTCATTATATTATAACAAAGAATAAATATTTTTCAACCTTTAAGTATGACATATATGAAATGTCACCAGTGTCACTTTTATAATTTAAAATATTTAATCTCAAACTTTGTTCCTTTTTCGTCTGAGCTTACAGTTATATGCCCATTATCCTCTTCTATTATGGTTTTTGCAAGCGCAAGCCCTATTCCTACACTATCATTTGAGGCATTTCCACCCTTATAAAACCTCTCAAATATATGAGGTAAATCCTTATCCGATATACCACTTCCGTAATCTCTTATCGAAATCAGTGAATATACATAGTTTTCTTCATAAAAAATGTCTATGTTGCTAAACGATTCCGAATGCTCGATACAATTCTTAATTATATTGGTAACTGCTTCTGTCTGCCATCTGAAATCACAGTTCAAATGTGCACCTTCGTCACCGATTATATTGAGTCTTACATTTTTCAAATCGCAAAGTGTCGATACATTTTGTGATGCTTTCTTTATGATATCTCTTATCAAAACTTCATCTTTTATAAAATTGATCGTATCGGCATCAAATTTGGACAGCTTAAGTATCGACTGAACAAGAAAATTTATATTGGCAGTCTCCCTCTTTATATCTCTTATAAACTCATCACGCAATGCGCTATCCATATCCGGTTCATCTATAAGGTTATCGAGGATGACTAAGATTGATGTAATCGGAGTTTTAAGCTGATGAGATATATCCTCCAACGACTTTTTCAAGTTTCTTTTTGACTTAACTGAATTTTCTGCACTTTCTTTTAACATCACGGTTGTTTTATAGATTTCATTTTTAAGAATTGAAAGTTCATCCTCAGAGATTTCATCTATATGAAGTTCATAATTTTTCTTATTTATCTCCTCGATATACCTTGTAATATCCGCTATTTCAGCATCTTTTTTTTGGTTAAATATCAAAAATGAAGCGGTAAGTACACAACCGAAAGCTACGATGATTAAAATATATAATAAAAAATATTTTTGATGAACACTCTCGTTGACAAATACAGCAGAATTATTATCTATATCTATTCCATATTTTTTTAAGAATTCTCCATTGTTTTTTTCACTGTTTAGTATTTCCATAATATCTGAATCAGATATATCCGGACATTTTTCCTTAACCAAAGCTATAACTGCCTCAAGCTTCTCATTGTAATTATGATTATATGCACGATATTCCATTACACTGAAAACTACAGCTATACCTGCAAATACTATAAGTATAACTGCATTTATTGCCAGATATCTTTTTAGCTTTATCTTATTTTTCATCATCTACTCTGTATCCTATACCCTTTACGGTTGTAATAATATCCGTTCCAAGTTTTTCTCTTATTCTTTTAAAATAAACCGTAACCGTATGGTCATCCACATCATTTCCGGTCCACTCCCATATCTTATCAAGTATAACATTTCGTTTAACTACTTTATTTAAATCAAGGAACAAAAGATTCAAAAGCTTAAGCTCAAGTGGTGAGAGTTCTATCATATCTGTTCCCCGACTTACGGTCATCTTATCCATATCGAAGGTTATATCTTTAACCGTTATCTTTTCTGTCTTTTTATGTCTCATAAGGATTTTATTTATCCTTGCCATAAGTTCCTTTGTTGAAAACGGTTTTGTAACATAGTCCTCCGCACCTATATCAAGTCCCTTAACGATACATTCTTCATCATCTTCGGCAGTTAAAAAAATGGTCGGAATATCATAAGTTTTGATATATTTTTCATATAAGTCAAAACCATTGCCGTCAGGCAGCGTAATATCAAGGATAATAAGTTCAATACTCTGTTTATTATCCTCGATAAAATTACACGCCGTTTTAAATGATGTCCTATACTTATAATCATAGCCTTTCTTTTCCAATGCATAAGCAAGACCTTTTATAATTATATCATTATCTTCAATAAGTAAAATAGCCATATTATCCTCACATAGTATAATTCATTATGTTAATTATACATTCTCATTGCGAATTGTTTCAATAGTATTTTGCTTATTTATCTTATTCATAGAATATTTCATTATACCTGCTATAAGAAGGAATACAACCAGAACCGCCAGAATTATCGCTGTATAAGGTAACACATACGATAGTCCTTCATCTTTACCAAGCTTAGTATATATAATATAAGACAATAATACTCCTATCGGAAGACCGAAAGCTAAAGATTTAGTTCCCATAAATACACTTTCAAGTCTTATCATATGATTAAATTCTTTATTCGTCATACCTATTGATTTGAGCATTGCAAATTCTTTTTTTCTAAGCTCCATATTGGTTGTCATGGTATTAAATATATTTGTTACGCCAATAAGAGATATAACTATAATAAATCCGTAAAGGAATATAGCTACGAGCAAAAGCAGATTTCTCATCTGTCTTGCACTTTCCGCAACATTTTCTATATATACACTATAGTCTACGTCTTTAAAAATTTTTTCGATATCATCCTGAAGCTTATCAGCCTTATCCGAACTGTAAAACGCTAAGATATCCGTTATGTCCATATCAATACTTTCATAATATTCTTCAGATATAATAATAAATGCAGAATAATCATTTGCATAATAAGGAAGTGTATCTGCTACATATCCTATATCCAGGTCAAGATTTTTTTCACCAAAAACTGTTCCTTTTACAGAACTTCCTTTTTGAATATCGAATTCTCTGGTCTTGTATTTGTGCTCTTTACCTTGACTATCATAAGCGCTAACCTTGATATTGTCAGCAAGTATACATTTATTGTATATATCTTCATATTTAAGTCCTAATGAATCTATATATTTTCTATATGTTTTATCATCAGGTACAAGTATATTTACACCTATATCAGCACTTTCACTGTCATACCAATCATCATATTTATTAATCTCCTTATATCTGTCAGAGTATTTTAAATTTGAATCATAAAGATATGTTTCTTTGTAAAAAGCACAATCTTTTATATTGTCAAATCCGGCAGTGTCAAAAAGCTTTTCATATATACTTTCGCCATCTTCAAAACCATTACCATCTGTACTATGAGTGTTAATACTTACACTTAAATCATAATCCCTTATGTCTACATGATGCCTTACTTCGTTAAAGGTCATATTCATAAAAGACGAAAGAGCTATAAAAATCATGACAGAAACAGTTATGGATATTATGGTTGTGCGATACTTCTTTTTATTTCTTTTAAGATTTTTAAAGGATATCTCACCACCCATACCAAATATCTTCCTGATATATTTTGGCGATTTTAATTTTTTAGCTTTAACCTTAATATCTCCACTATTTCTGATTGATACAATCGGTGAAACCCTTGATGCCCTAAATGCGCTCCTGAATGCAGAAAGATATATGGTAACGACACCCAGTATTACTGAGACGATAATAGCTATTACCGAAGGTGAGAATACGAGGATGCCTCCTTCTGAAAACAATTCATCTGCCAAAAGAGCATTGCTTACCTTTACAAGTATAAATGCTGCGAGTTCACCACATAAAATGCCAAAAGGTATGCCTATAATCCCAAGTATAAATGCTTCATACATTACATTTTTTCTAATCTGTTTTTTAGTTGCACCTACACTTCTGAGCATTCCATACTCTCTTATTTTTTCGGTAATGGATATGTCAAATGAGTTTTTAATGCAAAATACCGATGTAACAATTATAATAATGCATACTATAACAAAAACCACGCCAATGCTTCCAAATGTATCCCTATCAAAAGGATTACTTTCAAGTTTTATAAGAAAAGAGTTAAAATCAACTGTGAATTTAATATTATTTAGTATTTCTGAAATCTGCTCGTATTCTTCATCGGAATAAATATCTCCTAATTCGTATTTTTTGTATAGATTCGCATCTATACCCACTATCTCTGCCGTTTTTTCATAAACATTGTCCAAAGCCTTTTTATCAAATCTTACATAGGCCTGCACCTTACCCACAATGTCATCTTCATCTAAATGTGTTATAAAGGTATACCCCGGTGCTTCATAGTTTTCCATAGCCGGTCTCTCACATATACCGACAACAGTATAAGTCTTAGTTTTAGTATCTACTATACTTTCAGTATATTCCGAATCTGTTTCTGAAATATATGGATTGTTTTGGTTCAGCTCATTACCCTCACTATCCATTCTTTTTCCCACATCAAGTGTGATACTGTCACCAATCGCAAGCTTTATTCTGCCATTTGTCTTAAGATGTGTCGGTATAACTATCTCATTCTCATTTTCCGGAAATCTTCCTTCCACAAGGTTAATTCCGAGTTTTTTTATCGAATCATCCGTAAAGCCCATGATACATGCATATGGTTTATACTCATTTTGAGAATCGGAAAGAATGGCATAGCCTTCTTCATCTACTATATATATTTCTTCTACATTTCTATTGTTTTTTATATCAATAACTTTATCTTCCGACACTCCCATAAAAGCAACATGGTAGTCACCCTTTTGCCTTTTTTCATATCTGATCATAGAATCCATAAAAATTTGAAACATAGTTGCGACTGCTGTAATAAGAGCTACAGACAATACTATACCGATTATCGTGACCAGGTTTCTCTTTTTATTAAGCTTTAAATCCTTTATTGTAAGCTTTTTTAATACATTCATATCCTATACCTCACTTAATCTTCCATCTTCGATTTTAATTATCCTGTCTGCCATCCCGGCAATTTCCATATTGTGAGTAATCATAATTATAGTCTGCGCAAAATCCTTATTCGATTTTTTGAGAAGTGCTACTATCTCATCACTTGATTTTGAGTCAAGATTACCTGTCGGCTCATCGGCAAGTATAATAGACGGATTTGTTATAAGAGCACGTCCGATTGAAGTTCTCTGCTGCTGCCCACCTGAAAGCTCATGCGGCAGATGTTTTCTTCTTTCATATAGTCCCAATAATCTTAACATCTCCTCTAATTTTTTTTCATCCACTTCTCTATTATCGAGAGAAAGCGGAAGTGTGATATTTTCCTCAACATTTAAGATAGGAATCAAATTATAAAACTGATATATAAGTCCTACCTGCCTTCTCCTGAATATAGCCAGTTTGTCATCATCAAGCTGTGACAAGTCATTACCATCTATAAAAACTTTTCCGGATGTCGGTCTGTCTACTCCGCCTATTAAATGCAACAATGTTGACTTACCACTTCCCGATGCACCAACAATTGCCACAAATTCTCCCTTTTCTACTGAAAAAGATGCGTGATCAAGCGCAACAACTTCCGCCTCATCCTTTCCATAAATCTTTGTTAAATCCTCTACTTTCAAAATCTCCATTTATATATCCTCCCTTTTTAGCATTACATTGTTTTTTATCTTAAACGCATTATACAACACCCAAAGTTACAACAAAGTTACATAAAAAAAATGGACCGAGTCGGCAGACGAGACGATCGAACCTTCGAGCCCCGGCAAGCTTGTGTTATACAAAAGAGCGCGAGACGGCGCTGCTTGCCGGTGGCAAGCGTTTAGCGCGGACCGAGTCGGCAGACGAGACGATCGAACCTTCGAGCCCCGGCGGGGGCTCGTATTATGAAAAAAAATAAGGATATCCCTAAAAGGGAATATCCTTATTTTTTTCATAATAAAAGCGCGAGACGGGGATCGAACCCGCGACCCCCTCCTTGGCAAGGAGGTGCTCCACCGCTGAGCCACTCGCGCATTTGCTTGCCGTTTCATAACGACAAGACATATATTAACATAATGTTTTAATTGTGTCAACCGGTTTTTTTAAAAAATTTACTATCATCCGTTTCCACTACTTTTCTATCATTTCTCATAAAAGCAACGTACCTCAAAACAAATATCATAAAATATAAATTTACGCTTTCAGGAATTCAAATCAATATAAGTAGTTATAAGTTCATGAATCTTATCCTTATCTCCCTCTTTAATACTCTCATTAAGAACAGTCATAAAATCACCGGCTTCTCCTATATAAGTCCTCTTGTTGATATCTGCCAAAGTCACATCCGCATCATCAAAACGACCGATGCCAACCAACGTATCGAGTTTCTTAAGCAGAACTATATCTATGACCGTACCTTCACCTGAATCAGTATCATCATTCATTTTTTTATCATAACCCTTGTCATCACTTTCCGCTTTTACTCCATCAACTCCATCAACAAATTCGAAGTACTCTCCAATATTATTCATAAGCTCATCAAGATGTTCAAGAAGTTTATCAAAATTATTGTTTAGATAGGTTTTATTATCAGAGTTTATGGCAGCCTCAATCCTTGCTGCTTCCTGAGAAAATGCATATGCTCCAACATTGTAACTTGAGGCCTTAAGTGTATGTATTCTTTGCTTAAACCATCTCGTATCTTCAACTCCGTGAGCTTCAATTATATCTTTAAGATTGCTGTTTTTCCTATAAAAGGACCGAAGTATCTTATTAAACACATCTATACTTCCGCCTATTTTCTCTATAGCTTTCTTTATATTTATATCATCTTCTAATCTTGATAATCCCTCGGCGTATTGGGAATTTTTAATATTGCCTGCAACATTGCTTGATTTTTCCTTAATCTTATCTTCAGGAAGACAATCCATAAGCATAGCTGCAACCCTTCTGATATCCATAGGCTTAAGAAGCGAGCCTGTAAAACCGTTTTCCAAAAGAATATCACTATTATCTGAAACCGCATCATAATCAAGTGAAATAATAGGTAACAGCATATATTTATCGCCATCAAGGCTTCGTATCTCCTTCATGGTATCAGTGCCATTCATTATCGGCATAACCAAATCCATAAATACGACATCATAATCATTGTTCATAACCATATCTATAGCCGATATTCCGGAATCAGCGGTATCTATCTTCATTTCAAAGCTTTCAAGTGTTTTTACGGATACTTCCCGGCTCACTGTTTCATCATCAACAACAAGAGCATTAACTTCAGGAAGCCATATTTTATCAGCTATCTCCTGTGATACGATATCTTCAATTTTTTCTCTTTCATTGTCCAAATGCGCTGCATCTGCAATTTCCTGATTCAATGAAAGAGTAAAGTTAGAACCTGCGCCATATACACTTTCAACAGCAATATCTCCATCCAAAAGCTTTGTATATCCTTTTGCTATAGCGAGACCTATTCCATCACCCTTACTTATATTATTTTTTCTGTTATCGACTATACTATAAACTTCAAATATATCCGAAAGCCTGTCCTCTTGTATTCCTACTCCGGTATCTGAAATAGTATAACTCATACTGACTTCCTTATCATTGTAATCGTAAGAATCAACTGAAATAGTTATAGAGCCCTCTTTTGTATATTGAATGGCATTATCCAAAAATATCTTTAAGACATTTTCAATTTTATCTTCATCACCTATAAGATTATCTGATATGTTGTCACCTATTTCAACGAAAAGCTTAATATTTTCCGAATCAATTTTCTCCTTGGCATATTCGGAAAGATTGTAAACAATCGTTGAAACAGAATATGGTTTATTGACAGTTTCGATTCTTCCTCCTTCAATTTTAGCCAGAAGAATAATATCATCAACTTTATCAAGTATGCCATTGCCTATATCATATATATCCTGCACATTTTCTCTATAGGTATCTTCTTTATCCATAAGTTTTATAAGCTCGTCAGCCTTTGAAACCATCGCATTTACAGGAGTCTTTATCTCATTACTCATATTGGCAAGATAATCATTTTTAGCAGTGCTGGTTTTTATTACCTCTTCATGCTCTTTAGAAAGCTTTTCCAGAGCCTTATTTTTATTCTTTATGCTCCTACGCATTCTAAGTATACCCACAACCAGAAGCAGAACCACGATCAATATTCCACTTACCATAAGTATTCTGGAAACAGGATTTTCAGCAAAACTGTTTTCTTTTTCAATAGTAAATGATATCTCATTTTCACAAGGTGTTCCATCACCATTATATGCATTTATGTGGAAAGTATATATTCCTCCATCCAGATTGGTATAGACAGCCTGCATGGTATCATTGCCTGATATGAGAACAGACTCCTCGTCAAAACCTTCAAGCTTATACTCAACCCGTATATCACCTCTGTTTCGGTAACTGAAAACTGCAAAATCTATAGTTATCTTAGTAACATCATGTCCGACCTTAAGACCATTGGCAAGATCATCAAATTCATATCTTTTTCCGTCAACATCAACTGCTGTAACCCTGATTTTGGGTGCAATCTGATTATAGGATATGTCAGATGTATCAAGTGAACTTACTCCGGTATTACAACATATATATAGTACTCCGTTTTTATCAATAAAAGATTTACTGTAAGTATTGATTGTCTTATTAAGACCATCATCTACATCAAAGTACCTTCCGGATATACCATTGGAATCAAGTAACTCATCCTCTGTCGTTCTAAGAACGCCCATAGAACTTATGATCCAGACAAAATCTTCATTTATTATCAAATCATAGATATTATTTGAATACTCGATATTAGATACCTGTCTGTAGGTATCGTTATAAAAACCAAGTCCGTTATCCGTACCGACCCATATACCCTTTTCTCCCTCCTTAACGGATAAGATCATATTGGCATTAAGACCGCTTTCTTCATCAAAGCTTTCTATTATCTCACTTATATTTCTCTGGAAAACATATAACGTCCCGCCGTCAGTACCTGCATATATATATCCTTTTCTATCCTGAAGAATACATAGTATATTATCCTGTGCAAGTCCGTCCTTACTGACAAATGTATGAAGTATCTCACCACTCTTGCTTACAATGGCAATCCCTTCACTTGTTGCAGCAGCAATATTGCCATTGTCCAGCTCTATACATGCATTTACAGAGTTGCTTGGAAGACCGGTTCCGCGACTAATACTGAATAATGCTTCTTCGATTGTATTTTTATCGGGATAATACTTGATCAAGCCATATTTTCTGTAGGTACATATCCAAAGATTCCCATCCGAATCAGCTATTATATCACGGATACTTATGCCGTCTAAAGCCTCTGTGAGTGAATTTGTAACTCTTTCCCCTGTAATATCATATATGATAAGTCCATCATCTGTACATATATACTGATTATTTTTATAGATAAATACAGCATTTACCATAGTTTCAGGCAATCCACTGTACATATTATAATCTACAAATTTACTTTTTGATAAAAGCAATACTCCCATTCTGTACGAAGCTATCCAGTAATTACCCTCATAATCCTCGATTATATCCGAAAGATAACTGTCTATTTTACACTCTGAAAGCTTGGTAAAGGAATTACCGCCTCCAAAGAAACCTATGCCGTTATCTGCACATATCCATACACAGTCATCGCTATCCATCATAATTTTATTGATTCCATACAAATCTGTTTCAAGCAAGCCATAGTTATCTTTATCCCTTATGGCTATAACATTTCTGCCGGATGTTCCTACGTATATTCTGTCATTTATATAAGAAATGCATTTCAGATCATCTCCTCCGGTCATTTCAAGTGTACTGATAACTTCATATCCTGCAGTTTTGTCAAATATATAAATATCATTATTTCCGGCTATAGCATAGACAGTATTTTTATCAGACACAATTTTTCCAAACTCCACTCCCGTAAGCTCGTCCTCAAAAAGCATAGTCATAGCCATGTTTCCGTCATTTCCGTCAGCAACCGTATACATCCCCTTAGGGGTAGATACAAATATGCTTCCATCCTCTGTTTCACATATATCCGTTATAGTTTTTATACCATCATAATACTCATTTTCAAGATGCTTATATTCTCCGTCTTTAAGATAAAAAAGACCATAATTGCCTGTTCCACTCCATACTCTTCCGGAACTATCCTGCATAAGGCAATTTATCGAATATACATCCGTACTCTCGGTATCCCACAAGTTTATAGCCGCAAAATTAGAGCCATTATATCTGTATAAACCGCCATCTGTTCCAATCCATATATATCCTGATGAAGACTGGAGTATACAATTAACCTCATTATTGCCTATTCCGTTATTCTGATTGTAAACTATCTGGTTATAAGCTGAAAGATACGTATCCTTGGCATATGAAACGGAGTAAAGTCCTATTAACGGCACGAGAAAAAGGCATACCATAAGGAATGCCTGAATTTTCTTTTTAAATTGACTTTTAACATTTTTCATAAGCTAAACCACAAATATTTATCATCATTCATATGTTTTTTATAAAATATATTTATGCCTCTTTCAAAAATGCTTTATAGCACTTATATGCTTCGTATATATCAGCCTTTGAAGTAATCTCCCAAGGAGCATGCATATTTAATACAGCTACACCACAATCTATTACCTCCATACCGTATAATGAAAGTATATATGCTATGGTTCCGCCTCCGCCGACATCTACCTTTCCAAGTTCTGCTGTTTGAAAAGCTATACCATTATCATCCATTATCTTTCTGATATCTGCAAGATACTCAGCATTGGCATCATTCGAACCGGACTTACCTCTTGAGCCCGTAAACTTGCTAAATACAACTCCTCTTCCGAAATATGAAGCATTATTTTTATCAAATGCACTTTCAAATAATGGATCATATCCTGCATTTACATCAGAAGAAAGCATTCTTGAAGCTGCCAGGCATCTTCTTAATGAGATATCGCTGTAATCTCCCTGAAGGTTAATTATCTCCGCAACCGTATTTTCAAAAAATCTGGATTGCATACCTGTAGCCCCGACGCTTCCTATCTCCTCTTTATCTGTAAGAAGGCAACAGGTGGTTTTCTCAACACTGTCAATCTCAAGCATCGCGAGCATGGAAGTATAAGCACATACTCTGTCGTCCTGTCCGTAGGACATTATCATACTCCTGTCTATACCGGCTTCTTTTGCCTTTCCTGCCGGAACAACTTCAAGCTCAGCAGATATAAAATCTTCCTCTTCTATATCATAATTATCCTTGATTATATTCAAAACATTTTTCTTAAATGCATCTTTTTCCTCATTTTTTAAAGGTATGCTTCCAAATAATATATCAAGATTTTCACCCTCGATAACCTTATTGGCTTTCTTTTCCATCTGCTCGCCTGCAAGATGTATAAGAAGATCAGTTACACAAAAAACAGGATCCTCCGCTTTCTCGCCTATGGCTATGTCGATAACTTTACCGTCTTTTTTAACAACCACACCATGTATAGCCAATGGAAGTGTTACCCACTGGTATTTTTTTATACCACCATAATAATGTGTATCAAGATAAGCAAAATCACCCTTTTCATATAAAGGATTCTGTTTGATATCCATACGAGGAGAATCTATATGAGCTCCAAGTATGTTGATACCATGTTCCATAGGCTTACTACCGATATTGAACAATGCAACGGTCTTATCCATACATATATTGTATATCTTATCTCCTGCCTTAACAGATTTATTCTCCTTGATTAAATCTGCCAGATTAACATATCCCTTTTCTTTTGCTGCTTTTATAATCTGCCTGACACATTCTCTTTCAGTCTTACCATTATCAAGAAACTCTCTATATCCGTCACTCAGCTTGTTAAGCTCCTTAACTGAATTATCGTCATAAGTTTTCCATGCATTTATTCTTTCCATTTTATACCTCACCAAGTATCATTTTTATTATTCTACCCTGCTTATATGTGAAAATATACATATTACACAAGCTCTTTTACAACCTTATCAATAATCTCAAAAGCTTTATCACATTGTTCCTTTGTGACATTTAACGGTGGTACCAGCCTTATAACGGCAGGTCTTACCGCAGTCATAAGCAATCCTTCATCAGCTGAATTATATTTGACATCTGTTGCTATATCCTTATCAAATTCAACGCCAATCATAAGTCCCATACCCCTGACCTCCTTTACATGAGGAAGCTTTTCAAGTATTTCCCTAAAATATTTTCCTATTCTTTCAGAGTTTTCAGAAAGATTATTGTCGATAATCTCCTTAACCTGTGCATATGATGCAGCACAACATACAGGATTACCTGCATATGTACTTCCATGAGCACCCGGTCCAAATGTAAGTGCCAGCTTGGCACTCGTACACATAGCACCTATAGGCATACCACCACCCATAGCCTTTGCCATACTTACACAATCCGGTTTTACATCAAATCCCATATATGCCATAAGGCTACCGGTTCTACCCCATCCTGTCTGAACCTCGTCAAATAATAAGAGCATTTCTCTTTCATCGCAAAGCTTTCTAAGACCTTGCAAAAACTCCTTTGTTGCAGGTATAACTCCGCCTTCCCCCTGAACAGGTTCAACCATAACTGCTATGGTATCCTCATCACAGGCTTCTTCAAAAGCTTTAAGATTATTAAATTCAGCATATGTTATACCCGGTATAAACGGATCATAATTATGCTGTATCGCGGATCCCGGTTGACCGGTTGCTGCAAGTGTTGCAAGAGTTCTGCCATGAAAGCTGTTCATCGCCGTCACAATCTTGTAACGATTCGGGCCATAATTATCCTTGCCATATTTCCTTGCAAGCTTAATCATTACCTCATTTGCTTCTGCTCCTGAGTTTTGAAAATAAATTTTTTCCATACCTATGCTTTCACATATAAGCTTTGCAAGCATGCCCTGAGGTATTGTATAGCAATAATTTGATGCATGAATAAGAGTCTCGCACTGAGCCTTTATTGCCTCAACGACTTTAGGATTACAATGTCCGGCACTATTTACAGCTATACCTGCCATAAAATCCAGATACTCTTTTCCATCTTCATCTGTAAGATAAGCATCATGTCCACTTTCAGCTATAAAATCAAATCTCTTAAATGTCTCATAAAAATATGTATCATACATTTCCTTTATATCTTCTTTTTTCATACCAATTTCATTTAGTTTCATATCGTATCTCCTTATATATCTGTAAAAATCGAGTAGGGAAGCTGAAATCGCGCCCTACTCGTGCGTAAGCCGGTCAGCTTTAGCCGGCATATTCCTTTCGGTGGCTCTGTACATATAATACTATGCCGACAGATATACATCTGCCGGCATATAATAACTATATCTGATTATTCATATATACTGCTTCCGATAAGATGATCAAGAACGCTTACGAGTGTTCCAATCTCCGGCTTACTTATCTGCTCGTTCGCTCCAAGTAAATCACCTTTTCTCTTCATATCATCATTTATAAGTGAGGAGAATATAACTATCGGAAGATGTTTTAAACCTTCTGTTTCTCTTATAAGTTTTATAAGATGATGTCCGTCCATCTGCGGCATTTCAATATCTGTTATAACACATTTAACACCATAGTCAACACCATTGTTTTTCTTAAGTTCTGTAAGGAAGTCCCATGCCTCCTGACCATTATTCTTAATTGTCAGTTTATTATATCCTGCCATTGTAAGTGAATCCTTAATAAGCTGACAAAGCATAAGCGAATCCTCAACAACAAGAATAGGGATTTCATTTCTCTCTCTCTCTCCGAGCGCTTCAACCTGTGACACCTTAAGACTTGTTTCAGGACAAATCTCTTCAACTATTCTCTCAAAGTCAAGTATAATTAAAAGATTATTCTCTTTCTTAATTATACCTGTCGCTATTCCGGAACCCGGACCGCTTACAGATGCATCCGGCTTAACCACGTCCGTCCATGAAACTCTGTTAATGCCAATTACCGACTCAACGTCAAATGCAATATTGAGATTGTTAAAATTGGTTACTATAAAGAAATTATTCTTTTTGTTCTCATTATCAAAACCAAGCGCGGCAAACAAGTCTATGACTGTAATTATATCCTCTCTTGGCATAAATATTCCTTCAATGCACGGATGTGAATTAGGAATAGGGGTTACCTCCTGATATGTAAGAATTTCACGTACCTTCTCAACATTTATACCATAATGATTACCCCTTATGACAAACTCCAATACCTCAAGTTCATTTGTTCCACTTTCTAATAAAATGTTATTGTCCATTTGCTAACCTCCCTGCATTATATTAATCTAAATTGATTATCGTACTGTTTTTATTGCTATCCGTAACCTTAAGCTTTAAGCTGCCATTATCTATCTCCTCCGCTACCGAGTCAGATACCTGGAACAAAAGGACTACCTCCTCAAACATATTACCCTGTACTGTTCCCTGATAGGTATACAAATCATCTATCAGAATTGTAAGCATCTGTTTGGCAGATTTGCTATCATTTATAATTATATTGTATTCCAAATCTTTACTATACAAGTCCACATACTGATCTTCACCGGTTTTATTCTCCAGATTAAATTTTAAAACCAAAAGTTTATATCCGTTTGGTGCCTCAATTGTTATGGCAACACCATCATGATCCATAGACGGATACTCTTCAGCTATCATATAGTAAGAATACTTAACTGATACTTCATTTACCCCTGCAAATGCAGCTATGTCAAACCCTTTATCAGCCGTTTTTCCTGACAAATCAACATTTTCAGATTCTGCCTGTGTTGTAGCAGTCTCTGTAGTTGTAGCAGCCTCTGTGATTTCTTCCGTTACCGTTGCTTCTGTGGTTGCTTCTGTCTCTGCGGTTTCAGTAACCGGCTCAGCAGTTGTGACTTCTTCAGTAAAAGCCTCTTCTGTAGTTTCCACAGGTGCAGCCTTATTATCCTGATAATACTTAGTATCAATATTTCTATCGTACTTAAGTAAAAGCTCCGCAGCATACTCAGCAACAAGATACTGTTCCTCATCGGTAAGTTCAATAGTCTTTGCACAGCCGGTGATGCCAAGCATCATTAAGAAGATACAAACTATTGCTATATTTTTTTTCATTATATTCCTCCGCACATACTAAAATGTACAACCTAGTGCATCCGTTTTCAAATACTTCGACTATTAACGCCGCATAAATTGTCATTCTGCAAGGCGTCTCGAACGAGTCGTAGTATTAGCTACGGCGAGTGAGAGCAACGACGCAGATGTCAATTTAGGCAAGTTATATAGTCGATTTATTTGGATACGGCTGCACTATAGTATTTTACCACTTTTTTTTAATATCAGCAAGGCATATTAACATCTAAATCAAAATAAAATACAACTCCATCCTCCACATTATAAACGCCGTATTCCTTGCCATGAGCCTGCATGGTTGCTGCAACTATAGATAACCCGATTCCGTTACCGCCGTACTCTCTGCTTCTGGACTTATCAGATTTATAAAACTTTATAAAAAGCTTATCAATATCTTCATCGGAAATCCGGTTTCCCTGATTATATACACATAGTCTTATAGTATCTTCCTTTCGTTCAAGAAATATCTTTATTTCTCCACCGTCAGCAACATAATGTATGGCATTTGTAAGATAATTGGTAAAAGCCTCCTCGATCATAAATTCATCCGCCCATACATAAACAGGTTGATTTTCATCGAAAGATATCTTTACATTGGATTCATTGGTAAGTATTTTTGTTGAATTAAGTACTCCGGTAATAAGCTCAACTATATCAAATCTTTCTATCTTAATATTGGAATTACCAAATTCTATTTCATTAAGTGTAATTAGTTTCTGGACCATCTGATTCATTTTCTTTGACTCATCAATAATTACATCGGAATAAAATTCCATATTTTCCTTATCATCAAACAAATTATCCTTCAAGCCCTCGGCATATCCCTGTATAAGTGCTATCGGTGTTTTTAATTCATGAGAAATATGTGATAAAAACTCTTTACGCATATCATCGATTTTTCTTTTTTCTTCTATATCCTTTTCAAGTTCTATATTGGCTGTTTTCAACTGTGATATAGTATCCTCAAGTTTTGAAGATAACTCATTCATACTCTCTCCCAGTTCACCTATCTCATCTTTTGTATACACTTTAACCTTTGAATCAAAATCAAGATTAGCCATCCGTCTTGCAGAATGACTGAGTTTCTTTATAGGTGTTGTAAAAATACTGCTCAAAAAAAGCACAAATACAGCAGAAAAAACTATGAGAACTGCAGCTATATAGTTAAAAACTCTTTTTACAGTGTCTACAAATGATTCCACTTCGGAAATAGGACTTCTTATAATTACCGTAAAGCCATTATCAAGTTTTCCGACCAGATCAAAATAATCCGAATTAATGGTATCGTCATGATTCCTCTGAATAATATATTCTGAGTTTTTCAAATCCATGCCTTCTTCGGCTTCAATTACAGAATTAATAATCCTGTAGAGACTTTGAATCATCTTACCATTATCATTTATAGATGTATAATAAATCTTATTATCTCTTACATCTATGATAAGAACAATCGCCCCTGCAGGATTTTTTATTTTTCCATACAAATCATCTATTTCTACATCATTTGAATCATTATCACTAAAAAGCTTATTACATGATTTATATGTGGTAATCATATTGGTCTTAAGTCTGTTTAAAAATATTTTTTCAATAGCTACATTACATACCACCCATGAAGTACACACTATAAATGATGCGAAAATCACTACCATCAAGGTAATTTTCATTCTCATAGAAATTTTCATATCAGTCTACACCTCAAATTTATATCCCATGCCCCAGATGGTTTTTATATGCTCTCCCTTATCGCCAAGCTTACTTCTTAATTTTTTAACATGCGTATCTATAGTTCTTGCATCTCCAAAATAATCATAATTCCATACATTATTAAGAATCTTTTCTCTTGAAAGCGCCACTCCTCGATTTACAAGAAAATAATTTAACAGTTCAAACTCTTTATAACTAAGTTCTATAGCTTTACCATCCACCTTAACCTGATGAGCTGAGATATTCATCTCAATACCATCAGCAGTAAGAATTTCCTCTTTATCTGCACTTTCACTTCTTCTTAATACCGCTCCGACTCTTGCAACAAGAATTTTCGGTGAAAACGGTTTTGTGATATATTCATCAATCCCAAGTTCAAATCCACGAAGCTCGTCCTTCTCATCACTTTTAGCAGTAAGCATAATTATAGGCACATCGGAAACCCTTCTTATCTCTTCAGCAACACCATATCCATCAAGCTTTGGCATCATTACATCCAGGATAATCAACGATATTTCCCTGGTTGACATAAATATATCAACTGCCTGTTCCCCATCTGCTGCTTCAATGACCGAATAATTATTTTTAATTAAAAAATCTTTTACAAGTTTTCTCATTCTGCTCTCATCATCAACAACAAGAATCTTCAAATCATCCATGTATACCGCCTCCAAAATCTGTATTAATATTTTTTATTATACATGCATATTATGTTGAAAATGTGAAATCAGATAATTAATTATATATTTACCTTTTGTTTAATTCCTGCTCTCTTAATTCAAGTTCATCTTCTTTTAGATTAAGTTCATCTTCCCAGCTTTCAAGTCTTTCTTCCCAAGTGGCATATTTATTTAATATCTTTTCCTCAGTATTAAAATATCCTACATTTTTATTTGTTGCCATAATGTAAAACATACCTGCTATAATTATACCAAAAGCTATAACCGCTATCTGAAGAATGGTCTTTGTCCTCTTTAACCGGTTATATTCCACCCTTAGCTTTTTATATTTTTCGGAAGAAATCTCCGGATGCTTTTCATTTAAAACCTGTGGAACCTTAATAACATTATTCCTTTCCACACTTATGAGCGGTAGACCATCATCACCTGTATTTTCTACAAGATATTCTCTCATTTCCTGTAAAAAAGAATACCCTATGGGTGTTGAAAAATACTTCTTTGAAACAAGTTTAAGATATAGATTTTTTAATCCCTGAAGGTCGTCAAAAGAAATTGTTCCCTTTAATTTACATATATTGAAATATTCTTTTTTCGCTTTATTCGCTTCTCTTATATCTTCAAAATAGTATCCTTCCACGATATGTTCATCCATAGAAAATCTCCTCATTAATAGATAAATATAATCGAGTAGGGAAGATAGAATCGCACCCCACTCGTGTGCGAGCCACCGCTCAACTTTAGCCGGCATATTCCTTTCGACAGCTCTGTGAATTATTAAACGGCAGCAGTTTTTTAACTGTTGCCGTTTATTAATTGTGCCTGTTTTATTTTTTACTGAGGTGCTGCATCTGTAGCTGTGCCGGCTGATACATCATCTCCAAAACTTCCGTTTACTACGATATTATTATCCATCGCAAGTGTTCTTAACTGTGTCTGATACTGTAATATCAGATCCTCAGACTCTTTAATAAGCTGGTCAGCTTCAGAAAGATAATCAGGATTTTCTTCATTTATTGCTGCAGCAACCTTGTTCATAGCCTCAAGCTGCTTTGCTGCACTCTGAAGATAAAGATCCTTTAATGCCTTTACCTCATCAGTAGATACCTCTATAGCAGTAAGATTATCTACATATGTCTGCATTGCAGGAATAGCTGTTCCCTGTAACTCAGTTGAAAACTGTTCAAGATCAACATCTTCAGATTCAAAATATGAATTATATATCGCAACAGCATTATCTCTGTCTTTTTCAATAGCAGGAAGCTTATTATTTACAAATTCAACAACTTCATCTTTTAAAGCTTTATTTGGATCTTCGGTGGTTTCTTCCTTTTTCTTTCCACAACCGGTAAAAAGGCAAAGCGCCAATGCCAAAAGTGTAATTATATAAAGTTTCTTTTTCATTATTTTATCCTCCATATGTTAAATCATAACTCATACATTGTATCACAACTGAATTATTCAATCAAGTATGAAGCATTCTTTTAACCAATAAATATTTTGTAAAATATCATTCTATTTTTTTAAATTATGATTTTTTAAATATTTTTCATATAAATCAGGTCTTCTTTCCTTTGTTCTAAGCAAAGACTGCTCATAGCGCCATTTTTCAATATTTTTATGATGTCCCGAAAGGAGTACCGCCGGCACTTCCTTTCCCATAAAAATCTCCGGTCTTGTATACTGTGGATATTCCAAAAGCCCGTCATAAAAAGACTCATATACTGCACTGTCTTCTCCTCCAAGCACTCCGGGAACAAGTCTTGAAACAGCATCTACAATCATCATGGCAGGAAGTTCTCCTCCTGTTAATACAAAATCTCCTATGGATACATTATCCGTAACAATCATTTCCAGCACTCTCTCATCTATGCCTTCATAATGACCACAAAGCAGTATAATATCCTCTTCTTTTGATAATCCTTCGGCCATTGCCTGATTAAAAGGCGTCCCCTGAGGAGTCATGTAGATTACCCTTGGTTTTTTTTCGGTCAGGTTATTGTTTTCAATAATTGAATGATATGCCTTGTATACAGGTTCAGCCTGCATAAGCATACCTGCTCCGCCACCATATGTATAATCATCTACATGTCCATATTTATTACCGGCAAAATCTCTTATATTGACGGTATTAACACTTATTAAATTATTATTTATCGCCCTCCCTGTTATGCTCTCTGCCAGGCCATTACTTACCATTTCAGGAAAGAGCGTCATTATGTAAAAATTCATTTAATCAAGCATTCCCTTCATCAGTTTTACCGTTACTTTTTTATTGGCTATATCCATATCCGGTACAAATTCCTTTATAACAGGTATAAGTACCTCTTTCTTATCCGGAAGCTTCACTACAAATACATCATTGGCACCGGTTTTTAAAACAACTGTAAGTTCCCCAAGTTTCTCTCCATTTTCTTCAAATACTTCAGAACCTATAATATCCGAAATATAAAACTCATCTTCTTTTAACGGAACTGCATTTTCACGTGTAACATACAAATCACAACCCTTGTATTTTTCTATATCATTAATGCTATTAAATTCCTTAAACGATAAAATCACCATATTTTTAAAGAATTTACATGTATTTTTTTCAACCTCAATATCTCTGTCTTTTGTGCGTATAAAACATTTCTTTAACTTTTTAAATCTTCCTACATCATCTGTTGTCGGAAAAACCTTAACCTCACCTCTTAGGCCATGTGTCGATGTAATTACACCAATCCTAAAGATATCCTCCATATAATCTCCTTTGAATTATCATTCGGTATATTTTTTTATATATTTCTTTATTTAATGTTTCTACGAAATATAATAATTATGGGGTGACGCAACGCGCACCCCATAAAATCATAAAACAGAATTATTTAATATCTACAATTACCTTTTTGTCACCCTTAGAAGCTGCTGCCTTTACGACAGTTCTGATAGACTTAGCAATCCTACCCTGCTTACCAATTACTTTACCCATATCATCAGGTGCAACCTTAAGTTCAATTGTAACAGTATCGCCATCAGTGGTTTCACTGACAACAACCTCATCAGGATTATCGACAAGAGATTTTGCAATAATTTCAACTAATTCTTTCATTACCATACCTCCCTCGATTACTTTTCGATACCTGCCTGCTTAAATAATTTAGCTACTGTTTCTGTTGGCTGAGCACCATTGTTAAGCCACTTCTTTGCAGCTTCTGAATCAATCTTAACAACATTTGGCTCCTGATTTGGATCATAAGTACCTATCTCTTCGATAAATCTACCATCTCTTGGAGACCTTGAGTCAGCAACGATTACTCTATAAAAAGGATGCTTCTTATATCCCATTCTTCTTAATCTTATCTTTACTGCCATGTCATATTCACCTCCCTTTATCTATCATGATTATTCATGCATTTCTCTTTTTGTTAAATCTATAATAAGTTATTACCTATTATCAAAATCCAAATGGGAGCTTAAAACCTCCTCTTTTCTTTCCACCCATCATACCTGACATCTGTTTCATCATCTTCTTGGACTGCTCAAATTGCTTAAGAAGCTTATTAACGTCACTTATATCAACTCCTGCTCCATTGGCAATTCTCTTCTTACGGCTCGGGTTGATTATATCAGGATTTGACCTTTCCTTAGGTGTCATGGAAAGAATTATTGCTCTAGGCATATTCATAGCATTGTCATCTATATCTATATTCTGAAGCTGTTTATTGCCGCTAAAGCCGGGCAGCATCTTCAATATATCACCCATACCACCCATTTTTTCCATCTGTTCCATCTGCTCAAGGAAATCATTGAAATCAAAAGATGCCTTTCTAAGCTTTTGCTCCATTTCAAGAGCCTTTTCCTCATCTATGGCAGCCTGCGCCTTTTCAATAAGACTTTCGACATCACCCATACCAAGTATACGGCTTGCCATTCTGTCAGGGTAAAACATCTCAAGGTCGGTAAGCTTTTCTCCCATACCTGCATAAAGAATAGGTTTACCTGTAACAGCTTTTATCGAAAGCGCCGCACCGCCTCTTGTGTCGCCATCAAGTTTTGTAAGTATAACGCCGTCTATACCGATTTTATCATTAAATGAAGTCGCTACATTTACCGCATCCTGACCTGTCATCGCATCTACGGTAAGAATCGTATAATTGACAGTGACATTTGCCTTAATTTCAGCAAGCTCATTCATCATTTCTTCATCTACATGAAGTCGTCCTGCCGTATCTATAAATAATATGTTATTTCCGTTCTTTGCAGCATGCTCTATGGCAGCCTTTGCAATATTTACCGGCTTGTGCCCATCACCCATGGTAAAGACAGGAACACCAACCTTTTCACCGTTTATTTCAAGCTGCTTTATGGCTGCCGGTCTGTAGACATCACACGCAACTAAAAGTGGCTTTCTTCCTTTATTTTTAAACTGACCCGCAAGCTTAGCTACTGTTGTTGTCTTACCCGCACCCTGAAGACCGCACATCATAATTACGGTAATCTCATTAGAAGGTAAAAGCTTAATCTCCGTAACCTCGGAGCCCATAAGCTTATCCATTTCTTCCTTAACTATCTTTATAACCATCTGTCCGGGATTAAGTCCTTTAAGAACCTCCTCACCAACAGCTCTTGCACTTACTGATTTAATGAACTGCTTGACGACCTTAAAATTAACATCCGCCTCGAGTAACGCACGTTTAACCTCTTTCATGGCCTCATTTACATCTTCCTCAGTAAGCATACCCTTGCTTCTAAGCTTCTTAAAAACATTTTGCAGTTTATCGGTTAAGCTATCAAATGCCATAAACCCTCCATACTAAAACTCTTCCAAAATATCTTCAACCTTCGACTCTATATCAACCAATATCTCATCTACATTTTCTTCATTATTTATCTTACGGACATCGGATATACACTGTTTAACCTCTGCGATTTTTTCTCTTGCAGTTACAAACTTCTCGACTAACTTAAGCTTATCTTCATACTCCTCAAGTATCTTGTCACAACGTTTAACCATATCATATATACCCTGTCTCGAGATGCCGTAAATCCTTGCAATCTCCGAATATGACATATCATTCATAACCACATCTTCGTAGATTTTTTTCTGATGTTCGGTAAGCAGCTCACCATAAAAATCATATAATAGCGACTGCCTCACTATCTTTTCCAAATAAAGCACCACCCGTAAAGTAATTTTGCTTTACAACAATCAGTATAATATACCAAGTCAGCACCTATGTCAAGTATTTTTTCTTGACACAGGTGCTGACTTGGTGACACAGGGAGGATTCCGGTTGTTGCATTTTTGGTGCAAGGCATGGCGTTAAGCGACCAGCGTGCCATGCGTGTACCATAAAATGTGACAACCGGAATCCTGTTTTTTTGTATAAGCATACTTATTAATCTTTTTTCATATAATCTAATAAATATTAATTGGAAAAAGATATGGATAATGTAGGAAATCAAAACAGGATAACGAATGATATCGGATATTTGAAGATTAGAGTTACTACCGGAGAAAATTTATTTCCTGTCGAAAATGCAAAAATCAAAATTTCAAGCACCGGCGAGCCCGACATTACTCTCTATGAACTTGTAACCAACTCCGGAGGTACAACTGACTTTATCCGGTTAGAAGCACCACCGTTTTCATATAGTCAGGAGCCATCTGACAATCAGCCTTATTCCGAGTACAATTTAAAGATCAGTCTGGATGGTTATGAAGAACGGGTAATTTCGGGAATACAGATTTTTTCCGGCGAATCCGGCATACAGTACATAAGATTGGATAAGGCGGATACTGACAATAGTCCGTATAATCCAACCATAATAGCCGGTCACACTCTATGGGAATACTATCCACCCAAAATTGCCGAGGATGCTATAAAACCCGTAAGCGAATCAGGCGAAATTGTTTTAAATCGTGTGGTTGTACCGGAAACAATTATAGTTCATGACGGAGTCCCGACTGACAGCACCGCTACCAATTTCTATGTACCATATGCCGATTATATAAAAAATGTTGCCTGTTGTGAAATATATTCAACATGGCCTGATGAAGCCATAAAAGCAAATGTACTTGCCATTATGTCCTTTACATTGAACAGAGTCTATACCGAATGGTACAGAAATAAAGGATATAATTTTACCATAACCTCATCAACAGCATATGACCACAAATGGACTTACGGCAAAACCATATATGAAAAAGTATCCAATATTGTTGACAGCCTGATTGGAAGCTTTCTTTCCTACCCCAATGTAAAACAACCTATACTTACCCAATACTGTGACGGAAAAAGAATCTCCTGTCCAAACTGGCTAAGTCAGTGGGGTTCAAAGGCATTGGCAGATGACGGACTAAAGGCAATCGATATTTTAAGATATTACTATAACTCCAATCTGTTTATAAATACTGCTCCACGTATAGCAGGCATCCCCTCCTCATATCCGGGATATGACCTTACGATAGGTTCCTCCGGACAGCCTGTGATTACAATTCAGGAACAGATCAATGAAATATCCAAAAGCTACCCAGCCATACCTAAACTTACGGTAGATGGTATCTTTGGAAGTAAAACGGCAGCTTCGGTAAAAGAATTTCAAAAAGCTTTTGATATGCCGGTATCCGGTATAGTTGACTACCCGACCTGGTATAAAATATCAAGTATCTATGTCGCAGTTTCAAAAATCGCCGGATAAACATAAAAAGAGACGACTTTGTAAATAATATATCATTTACAAAATCGTCTCTGATAATTATAAAGCTCCTGTGCATTAATTATAATCTATATTTTCATATGACTTAATCTGCAGATACCAATTGTCTTTTATATTGATAAATTCCATATATGTGCTTATCATAAAGCTTGATCCATTTACATACTTCTCACTGTCTCCTTCAACAGTTACCTTTAATTCTACTGTCATTCCATATCCTTCTTTTATTCTGGCAGTTTTTCCTGTATCAAGTTTTATGGACTCCTGTAAATTATCTATATCCGATTCGGACAATTCGGTTAAATCTCTTACATTATAGCTGTTGATATGAAGAATGCCGAGGTTTTCCAGATAATCTTTTGCCTGTGATCCTGCCTTATCAAGATAAGGCGGCATTATGATCTCCATTTTATCAACATCATCTTCATTTATAGCTTCAACAAAATAATCCAAAGCCTGATTATAGCTTTTTGCTTTGTCGGTAATCAAAACATTTGTTATAAGATAATATATTCCATATGCAGCCGCAACAAGCAGAATAATTCTGAAAATATATTTTCCGACTTTGCTTTTTTTCTTGATATTAAGATCACCTACGTCAGTTCTTGATAAGGATATAGGTATCGAGCCACCTATTGATGAGTCATCATAATCATCATAATCATCATAAGCTTCATCGCCTTCACGTAAAATATCTGTCAGACCGGATCCTGTACTCATTGTTCTGCCCATAGGATTTCCACTTTTTTTTGCTCCTGCCGGTGCATTTTTCAAAGAAAATCCACTGGTATTGGCTATCGGGCAGCCACATTCAGGACATTCGGTTGCATTTTCCTCTACAGGTTCTCCACACATCGGACATTTTTTCATAATTAAAATTCCCCCTCTTAATTATAACGACTGGTCATTAGTTTTCATCGTAGTCATCGTCATCATTGTCAAATCCGGCATCCCCACTTATGAACTCTCTGCTGCTTACTCTCTTTCTGTCTCTTTCTTCTTCAACATAAGTAGATATGAGTTCTTTTACTTCCTTTGGCTTTTTTATATTCTTAATTTCAAATGTTTTTAATGTTCTATCAGAAGAATGACATGTTATGGTACCAAGATTAAACAACCTCTGCCAAAAGCTTCTTGCAACAGATACATCTGTAATTCTGTAAAGCCTTACCTCATCCTCTTTAACATTTAAAAAGCCTGTTTCCATGAAAAATCTGTCCTCAGACAAACCATACTTTGTAAAAGTCCAAGGAAGACCAAATATTATTCGCTTACGGTCTTTCCAAACTGTATTAACCATAACATACCTCCATGCTTATTTAATAATAATATTATCCCCATATAACAATTATTAATTAAATATATTCATTATCGTCTATAGTATATATTAAATAAAAAAAATATTCAAGTTTTTGGTAAAAAAATATATATTATTAAGTCAAAAAAAATATTCTAAAATAAAAATATCGTTATACCAAAACGATATAACGATATTTTTAAACATATTCTTTTTATGTAAAACAAACTCTACCACTCTGTTGCGATATCAACCTGTGTAGGATTTCCGGTAGCAAATGTTCCCGTATCAAGTACTATTCCCTCGCCTAAAGAAGTATCAACTGTAGTACCGTAAGGATGAACATCCTGATTGGCAGCTACTATTACATAATCTCCATACATCTTAACTCCGTCTTCTCTAACCCAGTACTCTCCTTCCAATCCTGCATTTTGAGCATTATCAACAACTCTGCTCATATTTAAATTATAGTATGTCTCTTTCTGATCTCCATAATAATTTACACCACCACTGGCAGTTAAACCATCACTTGTACTATATGATGTGTATTGTGGCTGTGCAACTGCAACAGGAGTACTTGAAACGCTTGTTTTTTCAAGCATCTTCTCTTCTTCTTTTGCAAGATAATCCTTTCTTTGCTCAGCAAAGCTTTCTCTGTTCTGATTATCATCCATATATTTCTTTCCACTGTAACTCAATTCCTTATATACATTATAACAAAGTTTTAAGTCAGGGATTGCAAAACTACTCTCTGAATAAGCATAATTAACAACAACTGAATTATCTTCAAGGCTAACTCTGCTCTCAATCTTGCATACAGCATTAGTCTTTGCGAAATCTTTGAAAGCAATTGTATCAGTGCTTACAACATTACCCATAATTCCAACAGTCATCATCATACCTAGTGCAATAAATAGTTTTGTCTTTGAAAATACTTTTTTCATAATAATTAATTCTCCTTAATATTTAATACGAACAATTTCTTGTCACTATTAAATATATGATTCAAAATTAAAAATATTACATTTTTGTTACTAAATGTTACTGAAATATTACAACAAAAAAATGCAGATGTCAAGTATCTGCATTTAAAAGCAGTCGATAGGGGAATCGAACCCCTGTTTTCGCCGTGAGAGGGCGACGTCTTAGCCGCTTGACCAATCGACCATCCTTATTCAAACCTCAGTAAGTATATCAGATAGCAATAAAAATTGCAACCTTTTTTTTAAACTTTTTTAATATTTTTTTAACAATTGCTTTTCACGGAGTTTCATAAGGTTATATCAACCAACGTATTTATACGCTTTTTACAGAAATCTTCACTGAATTCCCGACATAAATATATATATCTTTCAGTATGACCTTTTAAAATATATTTTTTCTTTCCATCTTTATCAACACTCTCATACTCTTCTGCCAAAAATGTGACATTTTCACCCTTAAACATATTCTCATAAGATTTTTTATGTCTTTCAACCATAGATATAAGCCTGTCACTTCTTTCATTTTTTATATTTTCAGGCACCTGATTATCCATAGTATATGCAACTGTTCCTTTTCTTTTCGAATATTTAAATATATGCATCTCATATAAATTTAGTTTTTCAAGATTACTGTAGGTTATTTCAAATTCCTCATCAGATTCTCCCGGAAATCCAACTATTACATCCGTTGTAATTGCCGGTCTGTCATAATATTCTCTAATCATCCTGCATTTTTCCATATATTCTTCAATAGTATATTTTCTGTTCATTCTTTTTAAAGTATCATTGCATGCACTCTGTAGTGATAGATGAAAATGCGGGCATATCTTCTTTTCTTTACTTATAACCTCCAAAAATTCATCGGTTATAACTCTCGGTTCCAGAGAGCCCATCCTGACACGTACTATTCCGTCTATACCTGCAACAGCAAGCAGAAGTTCCTTAAGGCCGTTCCCTGACTCATCCTTATATGAAGGAAGATTAATTCCGGTAACCACAACTTCTTTTATACCATTTTGGGCAAGTCCCTCTATCTCACTTACAACTTCGACAAGAGCCTTGCTCCTTATTCTTCCTCTTGTGTAAGGGATTATACAATAAGTACAAAAATTATTGCACCCATCCTGAACCTTAACATAAGCCCTGGTATGTTCTGTAGGTTTATAAAGCACCATACTTTCATACTCGTTAGTTTTATTAATATCAATAAAATTATCTACTATATCTTCACCATCAAAATATTCTTCAAGTATTCTTGCTATATCTTTTTTTCTGTTGTTACTTACTATTATATCTACTGCCTGGTCATTACTAAGCTCATCTTTACCTGATTGAACATAACAACCGCATGCCACGCTGACCGAGTTTGGATTTATTTT
>CADCDW010000021.1 GCA_902800325.1 uncultured Lachnospiraceae bacterium | reverse complement strand
TAAAGCGATTTCCTTTTTAGCGGAAACACGATTTCCAATAAAGCAGATTTGCGATTTCCATACGCCGGACAAGTGATGTATTTCACCCCGGATTATTCACTTAAGCAAGAAATATATTATGGTATCGTTTATTACAGCTATGAAGAATTGAAAACAGAAATAGAAAGATTCATAAAATATTATAATGAACAAAGAATTAAAGAAAAACTAGGATGGATGAGTCCTGTACAGTACAGGCTCAGCCTCTTGGCTGCATATAAATAGCGTAGCAGCCAATACAACTGCTACGCTAAAAAAGTCTAACTTTATGGGGTCACCTCATTTGCTAAGAGTGCTTTCATATCAGCTTATTAGAACTAAACTTTAAATTGTCTTTCAATAATTTTCTAAAGTATTCCTGACTTGGGCTAAAACCGCTATATCTTGCTCGTTACCATCGTAACTCGCCACCCTCACCCTCATCGACTATTATTAGCACAGCTAACAGGCGATTCGGGTTCGGGATGGTGGTTCAATTTACTTTTGTTGGCTTTGAGTGGGATGGAGTTGGTAGTGCTAAGGTATAGACAATCATTAAATAAGCCATTGACAGATACCTTTAACATAAACATCTTTTATATATCCATCCATATCTAACTGATAAAGAACTTCCTTTGCACCATCTTCTTTAGCATACTTCACTAACAATTGAGCCTTATCAGTGTTTCCATAAAATCTTTGTATCAAAGCAATAAGAGCCTCAACTGCTTCTTCCTTAGAATTATATTCTCCTTTTTCTCGTAATTCTTTTAAAAGAGCTTCTTTTTCAAAAAAAGACTTGCCAAATTCCCAATACATGTCTTTAGTATAGTCGCCGCCCTTGCCATATACAATTGATAATAATTCGATAGTCTTTTCTTGTAAAAAATCATCAGTAAAGCAATTGATTTCCATATCTATAAATAGTTTTGCTACTATTTGTTTTGCCTCAATATAATTCTTTTCTGTCGCATACGGTGGTAAACCTTCCATAAAATAATCCTTTCTGACATTTCATATTCTATCATCTACTAATGTTCTTTTTCATAAATCAGCTTATCAAACATGTAATTACAAGCTTCACTTTCATCGTTGAAACGTCTATAACTATTATTTTGATTACCCCGTTCATCAACATAGAAAAATTCCCAATAGTTATGAACCTTTCTAAGCATATAAATATCTGATGCTAAATTACCATTAATTGAATACCATCTTGATGGAATTTTTTCTTATTCCAATTTTATTAATAATTCCTCAACATTTATAATCGGTCACCACCATTCTTTAATATTGATATTTGATATTTCATTGTTCACATCATAGATAATTTGTATTAATAATCCAATTATTACAACATCATAGTATCAATCTCTATCCATCTAATAGGATAATTCTCTTTCATAATTCTTTTAGTAATAACTATTTCAGTACTATGACATTTCATACATTCTGTTTTATTATGATATGACACTTTATATGGTGTATAATTATTTATTCTTTCCTCAAATAATTTAGAAACTTTAAAGGATATTTCTTTTGAATCATTCCATTCAGGGACAAGCTTTTTTAATAAATCTAAATAACCATTTTCTCCATAAGTTGGTAAAAAAACTTTTTCTCCTGATGCCATATCAAAACAAATCAATTCATATCCAAATGGAATAATATCAACAAATTCATTTTTACAAGTATTGCAACAACACATTAGTTTTTCAACGCAATAATGCTTCATAGTTATTTTTCTATACTCTTTCATTAACGCAAAATCTCCTCTACACTAACATTATTTGGATTAAATATTACCGTATTAATACCTGACGGATTTTTTGATGATACAAAAGTTATAGAATCATATCCATGTTTTCTTGCGCCTCGTGCTATGGCATGTGTCATTGTATAGTCATCTCCACCAATAATCCCTCTATTTCTTAAATCTAAATTTTTTCCTGTCTCAGCGTTTACTTTTAAAATAGTTCCGCCTGGTCTCTCAGCCAAAGCTGTAGTTGGTGAATCAGCTAAATATACACCCCTTCCGTATCTATTATTATTAAATGCAGCTTGCGGGTTAGGAATGTCTGTTCTAAATCCATTTTCTGCAATAATATCTGCAACATCATCTCCACACGAATGGTAATAGTATGTTGTACCACTTCCACCCTCAGCAAAAAACTGAAGATTCATCTTTAATGGTAAATTTGTACCTGACACAGAAATCACATTACTAACTTCTGATATTTTTGCGCCAATCGGAGCTTTATTTCCACCATAGGTAACATTTTCTATCAGCGATTCATCTACTACTTTACCTGCATAGTCTTTAGGATTAAATTCTTTAGTACTAAAGTCTATGCTTGAAGCTGAATTGGCTGCACCCTTGGAGTAATGTCCCACCATAAGTCCTGATACCAGCAAATCGCCTACTTCTCCTACGGTATCCCATGAAGCAGCAGCTTCATTGACCATATACTTGTCTATCATGCCGGCTACGTTATTACCAAATCTGTCAGCAGTTATAAAGGCAGCCGCCACATTACCAACAAAATCAACACCCTTAAGGATGTTTCCTACTATTTTTCCAGCCTTTGTGCCTTTCATGATAAACTTGGTGCCTTTTCCTCCCAAGTCCATTCCCGGTATGGCAAATATCACACTCTCTGCCGCTGCACCATAGTCACCCTCAGCAAAATATAATCCTGCATTCGTAAGGTCAAAGAATGTTCCCACAGGTCCCGGTATACAGCCAAGTGCATCCAACGCCGTATGTACTGATATATTAGGCTTTATCTTATCTGTAAAGTACGAGAAAGGAGATAATCCAAATGGGTCGGTGTAACTTATTGGATTACCCTCTACATAACTGTAACGGTTAAGACTTGCACTGTTGCCTATACTTCCTGTTAAGATATCCTGATTGATGAAGCGTTTTATCTCAGGGTTATAGTAACGCGAACGCATGTAATACAGTCCGTTGTCATCCGTTATTACACCAAGCTGACCATTATAAAGGAATTTTATTCTTGAAGCATCTGTGGTCTTTGAGCCATCAAACATATATTCAGTTGTCAAAAGTTCGCCATACGTTCCGTAGTCGAACCTGCATATAGTTTTACCATCTATGTCTGTTAAAAGCTTTGTACTTCCAAGATGGTCGTAATGGTAGACATTAACCGAGTTATCTCCACTTTCATCATGCGATTTTTCATATGCCAATCCATTACCATAATAGTATATCTCATGTTCAGTATTTTTACCAGTATCATCTTCGTTGTTTAAAAGATAATCACCCTGATATGTCCTGTCTATCTCAAGTACTCTTGATAGGGCACCTGAACTGTCAGTTATATATTCCTCTTTATACTCAGGTGTGATAGTCGCTGTTCTTATATTTTCGGCATCAT
This sequence comes from uncultured Lachnospiraceae bacterium, assembly GCA_902800325.1. GTDB lineage: Bacteria > Bacillota > Clostridia > Lachnospirales > Lachnospiraceae > Coprococcus_C. Next base: position 29,902 of record CADCDW010000021.1, on the reverse strand, counting down.
AAGTGTACTCTGTATCTCCTGCCCTTATAAGGCGGTTACGGCAGTCATATTCATAGTGAACCATCTTTCCGTTAAGCGGTCCGTAGGTCATGTTGCCATCAGAGTCATACTCAACCGTCTCACCGTTATAGGTTATCATACGGTTTGATGAATCATAGGTCATGGTTGATGATGCAAGAAACTCTGTCTCGTTTTTGGCGTCACTAATCAAACCGTCTGATGTTTTATCTTTATCAGACAGATTATCTGTGTATGATATACCTGTTATGTTGCCCCAGTCATCATATGTGTATGTGTAGGAGTAAATTACCTCTCCATATTCACTTGTATTATCAGGACTATCAGATATATTACTTCTACTTTCTTCCCCCGCAGCAGCCTTATAAAGCGTCCTTGTCGCAAGCTGTCCTAAATCTTCATAGGTATTTACCTCTGTAGTACCGTCAGGGTTCTGTGTAGTCAGAAGGTTGCCCCGTCTATCATATGTATATGATGTTACGAGCTCCTCTGTGTCTATGACCTCCTTTAAGGCTCCGTTGTCATAGTACTTGTATCTTACTATCTCACCGCCGGCGTAGGTAAGGCTTATAAGATTGCCAAGCTCATCATAGCCATACCTGACTGTATTACCTTTATAATCTGTATATGAACTTACCCTGTTCATACAGTCATAGGTGCGGCGTATGGTTTGTGTATTTCCGTCCTTATCTGTCTCGCTTACCGTAAGTACGTTACCACAGCCATCATAGGTATAGTTTATTGTTCCAAGCTCATCTGTTGCACTTGTTATACGTCCGAGCTTGTCATACTCATATGTTGTTTCCTGTCCTCTTCCGTTCGTATACTTGGATAAGAGATTATCTGCATTATACTCGTAGCTGTACTCTGTACCTATACTTAAGGTTTCTTTCGTAAGTCTGTGCATGTCGTCATAGGTGTAACTTATGCCACCTCCCTCAGGATAGGTTATATCTGTTATGTATCCAAGCTTATCACGGCTCTGGCTTGTCTTTATACCTGCCGGGTCCTCCACATCAGTAAGCACGCTATCCTCATCATATGTATACGCATAGGTCTTTACCTCACCTGATGCTGTGGTAACACTTGCCTGTATGATGTTTCCACAGACATCGTACTTATATGCGGCTTTGCTGCCATCTTTTGATTTCTCGGATATAAGCCTGTCCATGCAGTCGTATACATACTCTGCACATATTTTGCCTTCATCATCAAGTACTTTGATAAGATTTCCATCCAAGTCATACTCATATGATGTGACAGTTCCCATTTCATCCGTATAGGTTTTGATGTTACCCATCTCGTCATAGGTGTAACTTATACCGACTGTACGTTTTTCTCCCTCTGTCACATCTGTACTTACTTTTAATAATCTTCCATTTTTGTCATATGATACATCCATTTTTGTACCATCAGGATATATCATAGCAGTTACACAGCCTGCTGCATCATACTCATATGAAATTTTGTTACCATTTGAATCTGTTACAGAAATTAGCTCATCCCAGCAGTTATATTCATAAATCGTAGCATAACCAAGCTCATTCGTTACTTCGGAAAGATTTCCATAATTATCGTATGTATAGCTTACTGTGTTTCCTGCCTCATCCGTAAGTGATGATATATGATTATTACCATCATAATTTATCTCATACGCACTATCACCGCTAAGCTTCATGCTGCCAGGCTTTCCATCCGGCATATATGAAAGCGTTCTGCTTTTACCATCACGTCCGGTTATGGCTGTTGGAAGTCCCTGTGTGCCATACTCATAGCTCTCAGATGTTCCGTCCGGATAATCAATCTTTGTAAGATTTCCCGCTATATCGTACATATAGCTTATCTTTCTTCCGTCCACTCCCGTTAGTGAAACAAGCTCACCCTTTGCATTGTATTCATATCCTTCGGAAGTTCTGTCAGGATAGCAGATTTTTATAAGCTTTCCGGCAGTGTTATATTCATAGCTTATCGTATTACCCCTGCCATCAGTTATAGATGTAGGATTTCCGTATATATCATAGGTAATCCTTCTTGTGCTTCCGTTTGCATAGGATATGGCGGTCAGCCTGTCCATAAGGTCATACTCATATCCTGTCACCTCGCCCTCAGGCGTTGTCCTTCTGATGATATTTCCACGCCGGTCGTAGTCAAGCTTTACACTGTTACCCAGTTCATTGGTTATGATGCTTACAAGAAATCTGTCATCATTATAGTTGAATTTTTCCGTTCCCTTGCCCTCTCTTGTCATTGAGGTAAGCCTGCCTTTATCATCATAAGTGTAGGACACCTGTTTGTCAGTTTTTCTAACGTTTATTATATTTCCTGACTCATCATATGACATGTATGTGGTTTCGCTTCCGTCTGATAATGCAGATATCTCATCCTTCTCGTTATATGTATAAGCTATATTTAATCCTGTGCTTGATGATATACCTGTATTACGGTTTTTCTCATCATACGTATATGAAACTGCATTTCCCTGCTCATCAAAGACAGACACAAGATTTCCCTTTACATCATATGTATGGCTTATGCTGCTTCCATCGGGATTTGTAGTTTTTATAATCCTGCACGCTGCATCGGTCTCATAGGTTGTAACCGCTTTTTCCGTATCTGTCGCAGTTACAAGCATACCTCCGTTTTCCTTATCAGTGTAGGACATGGTTATTTCGTTTCCTTCAAAGTCAAGCTGCCTTATAACCCTTCCTTCTTCATCATAGGTATTTTCTACAAATACTTTTTCATAGTTGTTTTTAGCTTTTATTATACGTCCTTTATCATCATACTCATAATTTAAAGTTTCTCCCATAGGATTGGTTATGGTTGTAAGATATCCGTCTGTATATGCGAAGGTTGTCTTTCTGCCCTCATCGTCCGATACGGATATAAGCCTGCCATCACTATAGTCAAGTATAAGTCTGTTACCGCTTCCTTCCTCAGTAACTATAGTCTGATTGTCGGTATGGATGATATCTGCCTTACTTTTATCCGACATCATGATACCGCTTATTTTTCCATTTTCATCATATGTAAACACATCGCCCGACGGCATGTCAAGTATATATGTTCCGTCTGCTTTTCTGGTTATAACAGAATCCTCCATACCTGTTGTTATACATCTGTATACCATGTCTTTACTATCATCAGCCTCAGCAGGTATAAGTACACCATCCTCCATATGTCCGTAGATATTTCCGTTATACGATTCTTCATCTATATAACTTGCGCAACAGTCCGGTGATGTATATAGATGAATCATACCGCAATCATCACTTATATAACTTTCAAAGTTATGTGTCCATCCGTATCCAAGCTCTCCCGCTGCTTCTCCAAATCTTGAATTATAAGAAAGGTCAAGTGAAAGCTCGGCTACTCCTGTAAGCGAAAGTGCTTCATAATCATCTACATATGCTCCTGTTGTCATATCTACAGGATCACCAAATATGGATTCTCTTGGCATAAAGCAAAATATCTGCTTGCTTACGTGTCCCGATATAGGCTTAACGTACACACTTACACCCAAGTTTTCACCATCGATAACCTCTACCATATGGTTTACAAGTTCATAATAACACTCTGTAGGATCTGCTGTCCCCGGGAATCCGGTAACGTAGGTTCCGTATATAACCTGTCCGTCATCCAACGTTCGTATATTCATCCGCTCTCCGCCCTTTAAAACAGGAGTATAATGATATTCACTCATCTCAGGATAGGATCGTGAACCCGTATCATATGATTCATATAGCTCTTTTTCTCCTGTATCCGGGTCCAATATATATGATTCATATTTTACTCCCGGTTCTGTATATGGTCCAAACGATGTACTAAAGTTATACAATGGTCTCCCGGAATTATTTTCAATCTTGAACTGTATGTAATACAATTCTCCTGTATATGCCGTACTCTCCGGCATTACCGTTATCTCAAGTCCGTCATATCCCCCTGAGCTGATATATGCCTCAGAATCAAAATGTGCATTTACAGGTGCTTCAAACGGCATAAGTGTTCCTGAAAAGTCTGCTGTTACCTTATACTCACCGGGGTCATCAACCTTTACTACCCATGAGGTAAATTTCTTTTCCTGTCCCTTTATGTCTCCCATATATTGGGACTGTGACTGTCCTTTCTTAATTGCTGCAAGGGATATTCCTTTAGGCATATTTAAAGATGCATAAGAATCCTTTATCGTATATCCTGAGTCAGCCATATTGAGCACTCCAAGCTCTACCATGTACATATCCTTAAGCCAGCTTACTGACTGTGTTGTTTTTATATAGGTTATAAGTGGAATCTCGACCGGACCTGCTTCGGTTTTTACTTCCACCGGTTCTATACTTATTTTAGGTTCATCAGGTGCTCCTCCTCCCGGTTGTCCACCTTTATATTTGACGCCAATTCCGCCACCTTCACCGCCATCGCTAAATGAACCACCTGTACCTATATATTCATACTCTATAGGGATAGGTCTTTCTGCAAATTCAAGTGTTATGGTAAAAACAAAATTATGATAATTGGCAGGATTAGAAAAATCAACTCCGGCATCTACCATCTCCTGCAAAGTCATTCGATGAGTTTTTATCTCACCTACTACTATATCCCCTTTATTAATTATTATGTTATAACTTAAATCTGTATACTCATTTACAACAACATCTATATCCTTAGGAAGATAACCCTGCTTATATGCCGCAGCCTTATATTCTCCTGCTTTTGCTGATATAGTTACTCTGCCGTTTGCATCTGTCTTATAACAGTTTGCTTCATCCTCGCTGTCATTCATGTATAAAAGAGCATATGGTATAACTGCTCCGTTACTATCCATAACTGTAATTTCAACCGTTCCGGTTCCATCGGTTGATATAACTTCTGTTTTACATATCGCCGTGTTGGTGTTTCCTGAAGCATCTGTCACAGTAAGCTTAATATCATATATCCCTTCTGTGTCATATATATACCTTGGATATGGACCGGTAAGGATATCTCCGTTTCCCATGTCCCAAACATAAGATACTATTCCTATATTGTCGTAGGATTCTCCTCCATCAAGCAGTATCTCAAAGCCTGCCTGTACCTTTGCATACTCGGGAATTACTGCAACAGGTGCTATGACGTCATTGTCATCTGCATAGCATACTGACGTTTCCGAATCCTTATAGTTTCCATATCCATCATATACTCTGACCATATATTCGTAGTTAATATGTGGTTCTATACCGATATCTGTGTATTCACTTTCTTCTATATGGGCTATTTTCTCAAATTCATCTTCGCTCTCATATATGCGTCTGTATATCTCCATGTACTCATAATCTTCATCTGCTGTTATACTTATGATTATGTTATAATTGTCTGTTTGGGCTGACACATTAATATCCGGTGCGGTATTGTCGAGTTTATAATCCACATAGTAATACTCACTATAGTTTCCTGCTGAATCTATAGCCCTTATCCTTATGCTGTAGTTTTTTTCCGGTAAATTATCAAACTTAAGCTTTGAGTCTACTACACCACCTCGTGAATCAACCTTCTTGCTGTCATATTGTACCCAGATATTATCTTCGGTGAGGTATTCAAAATCAACACAGTCCATATTGGAGTTGTCAATAACCATAACACTTATTACACTGTTTTTTCCTACTGTAGAATTGTTTACCGGACTAACGCCTGTAATACATGGTCTTGTAGTATCCATTGCCACTGTTGCTATAACTGTATCTGACTCTTCACTATCATTTCCGGCAATGTCGCATGCAACAAGCTTGTACATATATGAATTTCCCGGCACTACATCGGTATCATAATAGCTTCTGCTTTTAATATTTGCGTTTACACAAGTGAAGAATCCATCTGCAATATCAGCTCTATATAATTTATAGCAACTTATGTCATCTTCCTTTGCCTCGTCCCAGTTTAACTCTATGTAACCTCCTTCTGATACTGATGACAGATTTTTAACCTTTTCCGGCGCAGTCTTATCGATGATATATTTTACAATTACATCATTTCCATCTTCCAAAAGTACATTTTTATTGCCGTTTTGATCATATACTTCATATTTTATATACAAATCTCCTTCACGAAAATCTTCTAAATCAAGATTATATGACATAGCCGGTTCATCAAAAATGGGATTAGCATATACAGTTGCCAGTCTTTCATAGTTTTCTCCATCAAGAGAATACGAAATTACAGCACCGCCAATTTTATAGTTATCTTTTGCTGTTACGGTGAGGTTTATATTATCATTATAGTATGATGAAACTGGCATAACACTTGTAATAGCAGGCGGTATATCATCAGAGGCTGTGCTTATCCCCTTAATATCTGATTCTATTCCACGATTTCCAAGGTTATCATATCCCACAACCCTGAACCTATAATAAGTATTAGGCACTAAATCTTTTACGTTACATCCCAAAGTATCATACGAAACAGATACTCTTTCATAGCTTCCGTTTTTAAACTGCTCTACGGCAAAGTAGCCAAAATCCGTTTCATCTACATCATCCCATTTGAGCTGAATATAGTTACAGCCTGCACTAGCCGACTCAATATTTATCTTTGATATTCCGGTATTATCTATCTCATATCTTCTTGTATATTCTTCTTCACTTCTGTTTCCGACAGCATCTACTGCTATCATCCTAAGATAATATACTCCATCAGGATAATTTTGGGTGTTCAAATTAAACTTTACTACCCCTGTGTTTTTTAAAGGGGTGTTTATTGTAATCTCATTAAGATATATCCAGTCATCAGTATTTTCTTCCTTTATTTCAAAAATCACTGACTTTAAACTCTTGTTATCCTCTGCTGTAGCCACTATTGTTATCGTTTTATTGACACGTCCGGCTTCTGGAGTAGCACTTTTCATGACAGGTGCACTGTTATCATTATTTGCTTTTGCCATAACAGAATCTGAATAATCGCCATAATTGTTATCAAAATCATACGCCAAAACCTTGTACTCGTAGAAGGACCCTGTCTCCACACCAAGATCTTTATATTTTGTATTGAATTTATCATTACAAGTATATATACATGTGTATGATGCATCTTCTATTTCACAATTTTTATTATCTCTTCGATATATCTTATAACCGGCACAGTCAACAGCTCTTGAAGCATCCCAATTAAGTACCATGGTTTCATTATCAGACAAAACATTGAGATTTTCTACCTTGGCAGGGCCTACGTTATCTATATAATATGTAAGTGTCCGGGATACTCGATTTCCATCCACATCAGCAATGCTATATCTTACCTTACATTCATTTTGAACTACACTTGAGGTATCCCATGTTATACTTATATAATCTGTTTCAAGGTTATAGCTTTGCACATCATAAGTATTATCTGCTATAGATATCCACGTACTTTGATTCTCATCATAATATTCAATATCTATATCATAGTTTTCATTGTAACCATAGTTTTTATAATATAAATATATGTTCTCTTTGTTTTTATCAAGCTTCTTATAATTTTCGGGCTTTATATCCTTGATAACAGGCTTAACAGTTGTAACCGACAAACTTTCCGTATATGATGATTCGTTTCCTGCATCATCAAATGCACATATTTTATAGTCATAATCTTCTTCAGCCTCAAGTCCTGTGTCCTCATATCCGCATGAAGTTACGATGGATATTAAATCATCATTTCTATAAACGTTATACCCTTTAACTTTATAGTTATCTGTCGAAGGCAACCATGAAATACTGAGTCTGGAGCCTGATAAGCTTATAAGACTAACGTCAGAAGGAGCAGTTGGTGCTTCTGTATCATCTGCTGTTTTTATGCTTAAGGTTGCTGCAGATTCTGACCTTTTCATTTTTTTATTATATACATATATTTCATATGTATATTCTGTATTGTAAACAAGGTTCTTATCTGTATATACGTTTTTACTTATAGTTGCTATCCTATTTCCATCACGATAAATTTCATAGCATAAAACATCTTCCTTATTATCAGCCTCAATTTCAAGTGTTATTGAATTTACGGTTGACTGAGTACATTTTATACCTCTTGGTGCCGCAGGCGGTTCTTCCTCTACTCCATCACGGATTATTTCCCTTGCCATCATATTTTCATCTCGTGACATATCATACATATCACTTTTTTCTTTTAAAACAAGCACATTAAATATACTGTTTCCCTGATTATTACTAAACTTTAATGTGTGAATATATCCTATGTCTGATGTTATACTTCTCTTGCTTATGATAGTTTTATGTGTTCCCGTAGCAGTAAAGTTATCATAGTTATTTTGTATAAAATCACCAAAAAGTTCTATAGTTCCTGCTGTCAGATTATCACTATGTGATTTGTTCGAATTAAAGTTAAGACTTCGTCCTACATATAGATAATCAGAATCATTTTTCATAATAAGCTCGCCATTATATCCTACAGTGAAAGAATCCTTACAGCTTATTCTGCCTCTGTTTATCTTGGCTTTACCGTTTATCACTATATTATCTGCCGTTATCTCATATCCGTTCAAATCTATACTGTCATTTATATAAAGTGTTCCATTTACATTTAAAGCATTTTTTAAAACCGCATCACCACTTAGGTATATATCACAATTATAATTTTCCTCCTTAAGCATGCTTATATCAGGGATATTTACGCTTCCCTTTGTCACCTTTGTTCCATTGGTTTCAAATGACTTTAAAATATCTATTTTGTTCGGCAGTTCAACCGAAGAGCTATTATCAAGCGTAAGGTTGCCTATCTTCATATTGCAGTTAATTCTCTGCTTTTCATCTCCTGTAAGCATTATTTTTGTTGATTCTATTATCTTTGGTATCTCTCCGTAATCATATGCCTCATATGCATCCAGATTACCCTTTATCTCGATTATACCTTTATCAAACACATTTCTTTTATTGTATCCTAAAAACTGGATGCACATATCACCTTCAACAAGAATGTAATCTTTTTCATCATCCATTATCAGTCGGCCAGTTAAACTTGAACAAGAATAATTTCCCTTTACATATAAAGTACCTCCATTTAAGTCTATATCTCCACCAGCCCGAATCAAATCTCCTTTTATGGTAAGCTTATGTCCATTTAAATCCATCGTTCCATATCCAAGGTAGAAATCTCCCTCTATAACCTCATCCTTTTCAAGCTTATAACCGGTCTTATATGGATAATGAAAATTACCGCTTATATCATAAACAGCATTTGCACTAAAATATGAATCACAATAAACGCCTTCGTCTGAAGAGTTATCTATTGTAAGTATATCCAAAGAGCCTCTCACTTTTAAATTTTGCTTCTTAGAACCACACAGTATAATATTGCAATTTTTTAATGAATATTTAATTTCGACATCCTCATCGCAATATATATTTACATAATTATCATTAGTGTTCCAACTGTCAAATACAATATTTCCATGAACTCTTATGTCATCCGTAAATCCCATGCTTTCATCTATACATACATCACCAAAGTATTCACCATTCTTAAAGCTGAAGCCTTCTTTTAAATATATAGTATCATTAAATGATTTTTTATCTTCTTCTATCTCTCCTGATATATAGAGCTTACACTTGGTACTTATCCCTGCATCATCCGTCTTATCGCATCTGATATTATTTAAATACACAGGAGAACTATAATATAATCCGTATACAGTCTGTTCTTTATCTCCCGAAAAACAAATCACCGCATTATCAGAAGCATAGTCGCCGCCTTTACCTACATAATAAACATATAAATCACTGTAAAGTGTAATTACACCTTCTGTTATTTTATTTTCATTTATATCGTTGTAAAGGTACATATCGCCATATACAACTATTTCGTCATCCGGATTATCCATCTGTATATGTCCTATACTCTTTTTATAATTACCGCTGTTATCTTTTCCGGATATGTCCTGAAGCCTAAAATCTCCTTCTACAATTAATTTACCGCCATTTATATATAATTTGCCTGATGAAAAGCTAAAGTCACCATGTACAGTCAATGTATGACCATTCAAATCAAGCTTTCCATCTATAAGATTGAGATCACCATCGTATTCCTCATCCTTATTAAGCTTCCATCCTGCCACGCCATCCATGCCTTTATACCTGAATTTATAACCGTTAGTTATTAACTCGCCTTTTTCAAAATAAGCAGATGCAGTAACCCCATTATCACTTTGATTATCTATTTCAAGTATGCTTACATATGGTTTATCATATATAACAATTTCCTGAGCCTTATCTCCATTTAATAGGAGTTTATGATTTCCTTCTGATCTATAGTAGCTACTTAGTGTGCATTTTCCTTTTACACTTATAACTCCGTTTGTAAGCTTGCATTGCTCATAACTATGTACATTAAAGCTATCAAAATAGCTAAAATTACCTTCTATGTTAAGCCTGTCATTTTCATGAGTCATAACCAAACCAAGGCTGTCATTTTCATTATAGTTTCCTTTTATATTCAGACAAACATTGTTAAGTATAAGTCTTCCACTGTCATATCTAAGTCTCATATTTCCAAGTATGGTAAGATTGTCAGAAAGGGTGACTTCATCAGCAATAAACATACTTGGACTAAATATATCATCCGCAAAAACTGTACTTGTATAAACTGCTATTTCTCCATTGACTTTACTGTCATGGTCATTATAATTATTTCTTACGCCAAAATAAGCACTATAAAACGTAGGTGATATAGTTATACCTTCTTCTGATGCATTATCTATTTCAAGATCATTTACTATCAGATTGCTTTTTAAATCTATTTTCTGTTTTCCGGTACCATTTAAAATAAGTTTTCCGTTTCTTATATATGGAAACACTGTTTTATTGTATACGCTGATGTCACCCTTAATTTCTATGCAACCACTATACATAGTCGAACTGTTATCTATACTGGTATCCCATACAAGATTTTTATCAATAACCAGCTTATCATCACTGTTATTCATGATAAGTGCCGCTTTACCTGTGACAAAACTTGTCTTATCAGGATTTGCAATTATCTGGGTTCTGTAAGATCCCTGAATATCTAATTCACCATGATTTATAAATATTGTTCCGGACTGCTGTATAAGATCGCCTGTTACTGTAAGCTTGTGCCCATTAAGATTTATTTCTCCATCAGTCAATATCAAATCCCCATCATAAATCTCATCTTTTTCAAGCGTCCAGTCACCTACAGTATCAAAACTATCACACGATATCGTTATTCCGTTTGATATAATCTCATCAGCCATAATAAGGTTATCACTATGAATACCTTCTTCACTGTAATTATTTAATTCCAATGTTGCTATTATAAAATTGTATGAATTAGTGATACTCTGTTTTTTTACTCCACTTAATATAAGTTTCTTGATATTAATCTGCTTTGTTGCACTTAAATCTCCTTTTGTTTCTATGGTTGAATTGCTTAAATTTCCTCCTGATAATGAAACATTTCCATCAACAGAAATTATCCCTTCTGTTTTGGCGTAGTTAGAATAAGATACATTATCCGAGTTTCCACTTATATATACATTTCCACCTCTTAAACTTACATTGCCTTCACTTACATTTCCATATATATTTATATCATCATATAATGTTAATGAGCTTACTGTTGCATCTCCATAGATATTCATCTTGTTATTCAAAGTCATAGAATAAATATATACATCTCCATATACCGTAAATCCCTGTGGTGCATTATAATTTACTATATATAAATCACCTGTATATTGATTTTCTGCAAATGATGATTTTGAAAATACAGCAATTCTTCCATCAACCCTGGTATTATTTTGTTTTATTTCTCCGGCCACCAACAAATCCTGCGATAATACAATCCCTTCATCTGAAATATTATCCAGCGTAAGATTATTTATGTAAGAGCTATTGTAATCATACATTAAATACACTGCTTCAGTTGCATATGCATTAGTATTTATTGTCTGCTTTTTATCTCCGGAAAGGTAAAGTGTATGATTATCCGATGCCTGAAAACATCTGACATCCATGTCCCCCTTTATTTCCATTACTCCGGAAGTTAAACTGACATTTAAACTATTGCCCAGCTTATTTACATAAGAACCGGCTATGTAAATATAATCATCACTGTTATTCATAGTTAGCTTTCCTGAGCTCGTTTCATATGTATATGTTACTTCAGATTCTATTTCAGCATCACTTTCTTCATTTGTATCATCCTTTACAATCTTTGCTGTTATATAATCTCCATTTATAATAAGACTGCCACCATTTAAAATTACATCTCCACCACCATGAATGAAATCTCCGTTGATAGTAAGTGTATGTCCGTTTAAATCAAGCTTATCTATGACAAGATAATACATACCATCTATTTCAGTATCCTCTTCAAGCGTAAAGCCTCTTTCTCCATTTAAGTCGTTGTATGTTAATATACAGTTATTATCAATTAACTGTTTATAGCTAAAAGCATAATTGATATAAACTCCTTCCTCACTAAAATTTTTCAATTCAATTATATTAAAATAACTATTGGTGTTGATACTTATTATCTGTTTTCCCTCACCATTAAATACAAATTTATTTTTTTCTCCTGCTTTAAAATCTGACTCAATAATAAAATCACCGGATACAATAACGCTGCCTGAATCCGTATACAAACTATATGCATTAAGATTTCCCTTAACTATAAGACAATCATTTATATTAGGCATTTTTAACGAGGCGGTCTTTTCAATTTTTACATTTTGTTCACACGATAATATTCCATTATTAAATTCAATGCTTCCACTTTTTATCCAAACTTCTCCATAAACCGTCAGCACATGTCCATTCAGATTAAGTTTCGAATTATTATCCACATTAAGATTATTAACCGTCATGTCACCATCAAGTGTTATATCCTCATTGATATCCATATCTTCATATTGTGATTGCATAACAAGTGTCTCGGAATCAATAATTTCGGAATTATCATTTTCAGAATTATCATTTTCAGAATTGTTTTTTGTAGTATCGTTATTATCATTTATTTCTGTATTTATATCAGATGATGTTTCCACGTCATTGTTACCGGTTTTTGTATCAATATCATCAGTATTTTCATTTTCTGTGCCTGTAGCTTCAATATTCAAATCATCTTCATACACAAGATTTAATCCCTTGGCTGAAACAACACTTATATCATCTAATAAAAAAATTATCATTATAATTACTGCCACTATTCTTTTTAAGTTCTTTTTAATCTTCATACTTCGTTTCCTCCTTCGAATCCTTCTTGTCCTTTTTTAATACAAAAAATATTATCGTTCCTAAAATAAAAACAAATAGAAATGTAATTATAATGGTTTTTATTTTACCTGATTTTATTTTTACCGATTCAGATTCATCTTTTTTATTTGAATTATCATTTACTTCATTTATATTTGAATCGCTTTCTTTATTGCTTTCCTCTTCTTTACTTTCTTCATTATCTTTTGCTGCATTTGAATTCTCATTATCATCCGCTGTTCCTTCTTTATCATCCTTGACATTCTCAGAATAATTACCGATATTATCTGTTGAATTGTCATTATTTATTTTGTCATCTTCAATTTTTATGTCTTGTTTATTGGTAGTTGCATCTTTACCATTAGTTTCATCAGTTTTATTTAAACCATTTGATGTATCTGCTTGGAAATTATTTGACTCACTGTTTGAAGTATCTGTTTGTGAACTATTTGACTCGCTGTTTGATCCTGTATCTGTGTCCTTTTTTTCTTCTGTATCACTTGTAGTTTTATTATCTTTCGAAGCATTATATTCAGTTAGGATTATATTCCCATTCTTATCATATTTGTATATTACATAACTGCCATCAGCATATGTTACCTTAGTGACTCTACCCTGTTCATCATATTCATATATCTTTTCTTCACCGTCATCCAGTGCATATGATGTATCATTAAAAGTATTATTAAACAAACAAAAAAACGCACACATTAAAACCGTCATACAAATGACAATTCTAATAGTTATGCGTTTATAACCCTGCGTATTATTATAGTTGTTTTTATTTATCATTGGCTTACCTCGACTTTATATATTTTATGCGTTTAGATAATTCGCTATCTAGATAGTATATATTATTTTACTTTTTATTTCTATCAATGTCAAGGCTTTTCTATATATTTATATTTTATTGTGTATTTATAATCATTTCATAATATTATATTTGCAATAATGCATTTACAATGTTATTATTTTTAGGAATTCATTTTTAAGGAGAATCAGAGATTACATGAGTAAAAAGGCTTTAATCGCAATGAGCGGTGGTGTAGATTCAAGCGTTGCGGCCTACCTTATGGTAAAAAAGGGCTATGAATGTATGGGTGCCACCATGAAATTATATACCAATTCAGATATAGATATTCCAAAAGGACATACCTGCTGCAGTCTGGACGATGTCGAAGATGCAAGATATATTGCACAGTCTCTTGATATGCCTTACTATGTCCTCAATTTTTCGGACAGATTTAAAGAAGATGTCATGGATAAATTTGTATCCTGCTATGAGCATGGGATAACACCCAATCCATGTATAGACTGTAACCGCTATCTTAAATTTGAGTATCTGTTTAATCGTGCCAAAGAGCTTGGTCTTGATTACGTAGTAACAGGACATTATGCGATAATCGAAAAGAAAGAAGAAAACGGAAGATACATACTTAAGAAATCTCCTTTCCTTGCAAAAGACCAAAGCTATGTACTATATTCGCTGACACAGGAACAGCTTGCTCACACGATATTTCCACTCGGTTTGATGAGCAAGGATGAAGTAAGAAAGATAGCCGAAGAAAATGGATTTATAAATGCACGAAAGCATGACAGTCAGGATATATGCTTTGTACCTGACGGAGACTATGTAAAATTTATAGAAAACTATACAAAAAAACTATATCCATATGGAAACTTCATAGATAAAAACGGAAATGTCCTTGGCGAACATAAGGGTATAATCCGCTACACTATAGGTCAGCGAAAAGGTCTTGGACTTTCATTTAGCGAGCCTATGTATGTTATGAATATAAACCCTGTTGACAATACGGTAATGCTTGGAACAAATGACGACCTCTTTACAAAAGAGCTTATCGCAGATGATATAAACTGGATTTCCATCGAAAAACTGACTGAACCTCTTAGTATCAAAGCTAAGGTTCGATACAGGCACACAGAAGCACCGGCAACCGTCTACCCAATCGAAGACGGCAAAATAAAAGTAATATTTGACGAACCGCAACGGGCCATAACAAAAGGACAGGCAGTGGTTCTCTACGATGAAGACGTTGTAGTCGGCGGCGGAACAATAATCACAACCTGACATATAGCAAATTGATGGTTAGCTCCGGAACACTTTATATATTAAAAGAGCGCTGTCAGAACAGATAATAAGCAGGTATATAGGAGCATTTAACCCGATTTGCGTTAAATCAAAAACGAAAATTCTTTATATGTGCGTTAAAAAAATCGAACTGTTTGAGCGTAGCGAGTTTTCGATTTTTAGCACAGATAAAGAATTGAGTGCTTTGATTTAGCAAATTGATGGTTAGTTCCTATATACCTGCTTATTATCGTTCTGACAGCCTGTACTTACTCAAGGAGCATAAAATTTGAGGGGTTATACAGGTACTAAGCATAGCGTGAGCGACAGCGAGCTATGCGAGTACCTGTATAACCCCTCAAATTTTTTATTTTATGCGACTACCTGATCCTTGCCATGTGTTTTACCATAATAAAGCTTTACGTCCGCCTGCTTTACAAGTTCGTCAGCGGTCATGCCCTTCATAAAGGCTGCAACTCCGATAGTTATTGTAACTCTTATATCTTTATCTTCATACTTTGTTATGGATGTGGCAACGTGATTGCAGATACGATGAGCTACATTGGTCGCAACCTTCATATCTGCTCTTATCAAAACCAGGATTTCTTCGCCACCCCAGCGAAATACAAGGTCGCCCTGTCTTACATCATTGGTAATTATAGCTGCTATTTTCTTTAAGACCTCATCACCGCAATCATGTCCATATGTATCATTTACATGCTTAAAATCGTCTATATCGGCCATAAGAATACAAAAGTTTTTGTCCTCAATTTCTGAAAATTCTATTATATCATTAAAATACTTAGACATAGAATTACGATTCAACAGATGTGTAAGCTTATCATAGTTTGCCTGTTCCTCAAGCTCGACATTTTCAACCCTGAGATTCCTCTGCATATTTCTCATCTCCAGTACGTATAAAACAGCAAAGTAGAGCAAAAATGCCAGAGCAATTATATTATTAAGATAAAAGAATACTTCCTCAACCTTATCATTTATTCTACTCATCGGTTCACAGTGTCTTGTTACGACAATCATTGTCATATATATCACAGATATAGCAAAAGATGTATATAAAGAAACCTTCAGATCCTTCTTTATCTCATCAAGAGTATATGATACATAAAAGCATATCGGGATCAATGTAATCGTATATATCATAAATCCCGGATTCCAGCCGATTAAGATAGTAGCAAATACCGAATGTACCATTATCTCAACAATAAGAAAGACAAAAACGTTTATATATTTTCCTTTTCTTGACCAGTAAAGACCCGAATAAGCATACATCAAAACTATGAAAATATTATAAATAAAAAGGGGTGTAACTCCTGAAATATAAAAAAGTATGAGGAAAACCAGATGTCCCAGTGCAACCGCCAGGGAGACAGTCATATATTTTAACTTATTGCCTACTACAAATGTTCCATTTTCAATACGATTAAAAATATTCTTTTTATTCAACGATGCCACCTCCTCTTTCCTGTATAATATAATCAGATAATTCCCGCGAGCTCAAGCATAGCCTTTATCCTTATATCATAGGTATGCTCTTTTTTAATTCTTTCATATCCATTTTTTGCAATCTGTTTGCGTTCATCATCATGTTTTAGGTAATAGTCTATCTTTTCAAGCAAATCCGGTACGCTTTCATAAAGAACGATTTCCTTATCCACCTCAAAATATTCAGGTATCTCAGCCTGATAATTCGATATAACAAATCCACCTGCACCCATAAGGTCATATATCCGAAGCGGCAGACCTGTTTTTATAGGCTTATTGGTCATATTGAGATTAATCTTGCTGCATTTTATAATCTGCGGCATCATATTGTTTGAATCCGCACCTCCACGATTGTGTATCTTTGGTATCTTGGAAGAGTCGCTTAAGGTCCATAGGTCCATATCAAATCTTTCACTTATGGCACGTAATACACGTATTCTTTCCTGCTCGGTACATTTGTATCCAAGATAGGTGTCGGCAACAATCGCTCTTGTATCCTCACGGTAGTCCTCGGCAAGCGGAATCCAGTCGGCATATTTTTTAAACTCCGCAGCCCACTCATCTGATATAGAATCCTCTATAAAATTATAACCATATACATTTAACTGCGCATCTATAAGTCCTTCTGCATATCCTCTCATATAGTCCGGCAAATCTTTTTCAATCTGATTATATCTTGTTTTTTCAGAATAAAGCGAACCGACAAATGATATATCACAATCATAATTAACGTGATCTTTTTCTGTAAGCTTTATACTGTCCCATGTCGCAAGGTCACATCCAAGTGGCATATAAAATATACAGTCCGGATTATACGGTGCAAACCTCTGGTACTGCATCCGGTCAAACAAAAATATCCTGTTCGTAGGTAAATCTATAGTCTTTGAATATAACTGAAACTGCGGACAATCAACAGTCCATGATATATATGGCAGCTTAAATACCTTGCAGGTTCTGGCTATAATAGGTTGAAAATTAACCGAAAACACACAATTTGCATCCGGATTTTCCTGTATAACTTTAGCAAGTGCATCAAGATAATCCGTATCATAATCCACACTTGAAAAATCCCTGTCAAAAGGCACAAGTGTATATCCAAGACGTTTTATCGCATTGGTTATACCATCTTCACATATACTTTTCCATCTGCAAAATATAATCTTCATATTGCATTTCTCCGTCACTTTGCAATCAATATTGCGCCTTGCAAATCATATCAAAGCAATACTATATCATCCGCTTCGTACCGATATTCATTAATCCAGTTTTTCTTCAGCTTCATCTACTGATGCATATCCATAAAGTTTGGCAGTATTGGACATTATCATAAATGCCAGATTCTTTCCATCCTGATTAAGCTTGGCTATAAATCTTCCGTAAAGAACGAGAGTATCGTCCGAATAAGTTCCAAGCTCGCCCCTTAGATATGTTTCATATGATGTATTGTAATGGTTGTCCTCATATGTATGGATACTCCTTGAGTTGCCGGCCATCTTAGGATACTTGGCAGCAAACTCTTCCATCCACTCTATCTGAATTTTTATTATCTCTTCCTGAATAGCAATTCTTTCCGGACTTCGATACGGTAGCTTTTCTTTCAATTCCTCAAATTGCTCCGGAGATGTGCTTTCCATCATACGAGCATATTTTTCTGTTATGAGATTCCATCCATTTGTGTCTGCCTCGGCAAGGTCATTTCTGTAACTGGTCAAAAGTTCTTCATTCCATGTCATATATTGACTTCTGCGCATAATTGAAAATGTGTTCCAATCGTCCTGACAATCCGCACGACCGCCTTCATTATCAACCTTATCAAACTGGTTCCATTCTCTCAGCACAATTTCTTCTATTAACTCTTCTGCCACCTTACTCAACCTGCCTTCCTTAACGTCCGAAACACGCGGTCTGATTTTATTTTCATACACATCACTCTTATCTTTATCCTCATTAACATATGCAAGTGACGCTATCTCTGATGCATATGCATCCAAAAATGTATCTTTTTTTCTTACAATTCTTCTCTTATTTAATTCATCAAGAATCATACCCGCTATATCTTCAAAAGCAGTAGCGGTCTTATCCGCTACATTTATCATATACGGACTGTATGATGTATGTTCCCATGCTTCCTTTTGAACAGGATACTCCGATGCCTCATCTAAAAGCTTTACAGCCTTGGCAAGTATATTCACATCATCCAGTCCGCGTCGGAGCCACTTGTAATATGGTGCAAATTTTGCATTTAAAATATATATAATATGCATGGCATTGTCTATAGCCTTAGCCTTACATATATTGGCAGTGGTATAATCATGCCTTGCCATCATCCTGACATAGTTATACTGGCCCGCCTGTGAAAAATCATGTATATATTGTGCGAGTTTTAGCATAATTACCTTGTTTGGATAATACTCCTTAAGAGCAGTTCTCACTCTGGAAAACTCACCCAGATCATCCCTGAACACTCTTCCGTTTGTCGCAAGACTTATCCTTTCCTCCGAAAGCCTTAACCACATCTGCTCACTTAAGCTATACTGTCCGTATCCAGCCAATCCGCAAAGCTTGTCATAAAAGCCGCTGCTGTCAAGAACAGTATCGTAGAAACGACCTATAGTGAAAACGCCTCTTCTTTCACTTAACTTCTTGTCATTTTCCTCTCTTCTGAAAAACTCACTGCTGTAATTATCGACAAGCTTATCATACTCCTGCTGGAGACTCTCACCTATCTCACCGTATATCTCATCCGTAAGCCACAGACAAAAACCTACTCCGTAATCATGATCCTTGGAAATGTCATCATCATATTCCATACAATCAGAACCGTCACCGACAAGTCCCACCGCTATCCTTGACTCATACTCCGGAAATTTTTCCTTAATCATAGCCGCTCCATGCTCATAATAAAAGGTCATGCAGCGTTCCATATTATTTTTAAATTCTCTTTTGCTGTTTAAATTTTTATAGGAGGATTTTCCATCCTCTCTGATCATTTTTTCAGCTTCATCGAAATCATTCATTATGTGATCATAATTGGCAAGTTCGTTACTCTGAATAGCCTTCTCATAGTTTTCCTGAATTCTGTAATAAGCATCCGTCTTACCAACATGTCTTTCTGTTTCCTCAAGAGCTCTGCCATAGTATTCTGCTGCCTCTGTAAACTTATTTTTATAATAAAGAGCATCACCCATTGCAGAAAGAGCCGCACTGTAGTGGAAATCCTTTCCTCCGTCATTTTCATATATAAGTAGTGCCTGCTCGAGATATTTCATGGCAGTATTATAGACCTTATCCGAGGACGCTTCGTCCTTTTCCTCACGACTTAACCTAAGCAGCGTAACCGCAATATTTGTTCTTGTGGTTGCCTGCTCCATAATCGCCTTAGGATACTGGTCAACAATCTTTAAAGCCTTTCCAAGCATATTGGCAGCACTCACAAAATCGCCAAGCTCCTGATATAAAAGGCTCCAATTATTATAAAGACTGGCATAGTTAAACGCACCTGCCTCAAGCTTTTCGTTGTATATTTCTTCTACATTTTCATATAATTTCAGTGATTTATCAAGCTTTCCAAATGCTCTGTAGGCATTAGCTATATTGAGAAGCGTGGTGGCATACTCTACAGTTCCGTTGATTCCCTGTGCTGCCATCAGCTCTAAGACCTGATTAGAATATTTATCTGCCTTTTCCCCCTGGCTCGTATCTCTGCAAAGACCTATCATTTCATTTAAGAGAGTGATTGCCGAATAGTAATCCTCTTCCTTATATGCCTCATCAATTTTATGAGCAAGAAATTCTTCAATGTCTTCCATCGAATCGACATCAAACATATTATCATACTGCATAAGTACTTTATTGATGTCCATTTTTTACCTCCTTAGTAACAAATAACCCCATAATATATAGATTTTATCACAAACAAACTCAATATGCAATTGTCATGTATACTTTAAACTGCATTTTATGTGAAATTTTTACAATATTTTTTTTATAATATCAAATGTTTTATCAAGCATTTCTTTATCTACATTTGAATAATTTAATATAAACCTGTGCTGCGTATCAGTCCTTTTATAATAATAATCCGAAATCGGCTGCATATGTATACTTTTCTTTTCAAATAACTGCTTCAATTCCTCATCCTTCTTTTTTGTATCAAACTGCAGGATAAAATGCAGACCGGAATTATTTTCAAGCACACTGCATCTTTTGGACAAGCCGCTTTTTTTAAGACTGTCCATAACCATATTTCTCTGCCTCGAATAATGAAGTCTCATACGGTTTATATGCTTTTCAAAATATCCCTGACCTATAAATTGGGCAAGAGTATACTGTTCAAAATTGGAAACTGTACAGGAGTAAAATGAAAGCTCCTTATAATATTTATTGGCAAGCTCAACCGGCAAAACCATATAGCTTACCCTTATGGTCGGAGAAAGCGACTTTGAAAATGTATTTACATATATCACCTTTCCGCCTGCATCTATACTCTGAAGTGATGGAATCGGCTTTCCGTTTAACCTGAATTCACTGTCATAATCATCCTCAATTATGTATCTACCCTTTTTTTCATTTGTCCATGCCAATATCTCGTAACGTCTGCTGATAGGCATGGTTATACCCGTTGGAAAATGATGTGTCGGACTTATATGCGCTACCTCTGCCTTTACTTCATTTAGTCCATCCACCGTTATACCGGATTCATCCATATCTGCATATGTACACCTTGTACCGTTTTTTTCGTATATCTGAAAAATCTTTTTGTATCCCGGATTTTCCACGCAATAAAGCTTATCCTTACCAAGCAGCAAAAGCAGTATGCCGTAAAGATATTCCGTACCTGCACCAATCAATATCTGAGCAGGATCAACCGCCATACCCCGAAACGAATAAAGATGAGCGGCAATTGCTTCTCTTATGGGTTTTATGCCTGCACAAAAGGACTTGGTCATAAGTGCGTTCTTATCCCTTGAAATGGTTTCACGCATCAGCCTTGCCCATATGGAAAAAGGAAAATTGTCCGGATTTATCTGATTACCCGATAAATCATATATATATTTTTTTGCCGGCTCCGGAAGCTTTATATCTGAATTTATCCGAACAGCTTTTACTATCTTATTTTTATCCTTTATATCCGCGACATAATATCCCTTTTTGGCAATCGAATACATATAGCCTTCACTCATCAACTGGTCATATGCATTTTCAACCGTTATGGTACTAACCCCGAGATTTTTTGCAAAACTCCTTTTCGACGGAAGATGTTCATCCGGCATGAGAATTCCACCCTCAATATCCTTTTTTATAAGCATATAAAGCTGTTCATATAAAGGTCTTTTCGAATCATCAAAATTATATGTAAGCATATTGCCTCCCTTCAAAACTGAACATATTAAAAATATATTTTTTGAATATTTCTTTATGGTCAGTTTAAGTGTATCATATTTGAAAAACATTTACAAGGAGGAAGATTTTAAATGGCTAATACACAATATGAATTAAACAAAGGGCTTGCGCAGATGCTAAAGGGCGGCGTAATCATGGACGTAACCACTCCCGAGCAGGCAAAAATCGCAGAAAAAGCAGGTGCCTGTGCGGTCATGGCACTTGAAAGGATACCAGCCGACATACGTGCTGCCGGAGGTGTATCCCGCATGAGTGATCCTAAAATGATTAAGGGCATACAGGAGGCAGTCAGCATACCGGTCATGGCAAAATGCCGTATAGGACATTTCGCAGAAGCCCAGATTCTTGAGGCGATAGAGATAGATTATATAGATGAATCCGAAGTGCTCTCTCCGGCAGATGATGTATATCATATCGACAAGAGAAAATTTAAGGTTCCGTTTGTATGTGGTGCCAGAGACTTAGGTGAAGCACTCCGTCGTATAAATGAAGGCGCATCCATGATCAGAACCAAGGGCGAACCCGGAACAGGTGATATCGTTCAGGCAGTCAGACATATGCGTAAGATGAATGAAGAAATCGCCCGTATCACTTCACTCAGAGAGGATGAATTATATGAGGCCGCAAAGTCGCTTCAGGTTCCTTATGACCTTGTGCTTTATGTACATGAAAACGGAAAGCTACCGGTAGTTAACTTTGCCGCCGGAGGAGTAGCGACACCCGCTGATGCTTCACTTATGATGCAGCTTGGTGCCGAGGGAGTATTTGTCGGTTCAGGCATATTTAAGTCAGGTGACCCGGCAAAGCGTGCCGCCGCAATCGTAAAGGCTGTGACAAACTATACCGATGCAAAGCTTATCGCAGAATTATCCGAGGATCTAGGCGAGGCTATGGTTGGCATAAACAAACAGGAAATCAAACTCATCATGGAAGAAAGAGGCAAATAATATGAAAATCGGTATACTTGCTGTACAGGGCGCATTTATAGAGCACCAAAAGATGCTTGAAGATTCAGGTGCAGATTGCGTGCTTCTTAGAAAAAAATCTGATATAACGAACGATATAGACGGTCTGGTTCTTCCCGGTGGTGAGAGCACGGTTCAGGGAAAGCTGTTACGTGAGCTTGATATGTATGAGGTTTTGAAGGACAAAATAAAAAACGGTCTTCCCGTGCTTGCGACCTGTGCCGGCTTGATACTTCTTTCCGAGGAGCTTTCAAATGATCCAAACACCTACTTTGCAACACTTCCTGTCATTACAAAGAGAAATGCCTACGGAAGACAGCTTGGAAGCTTTAAAAAAATCGCCAATCTAAATGAGATTGGCGGTTTTGAAATGGTCTTTATAAGAGCTCCTTATATAGAAGCCGTTAAATCTACTGATGTAAAAGTTCTTGCAGTCATAGATGATTATATCGTTGCCGTAAGATATAAAAATCAGCTTGCACTCACATTTCATCCTGAACTCGGAGAAGACAACAGAGTTCACAGATATTTTCTTGATATGGTCCATAATTCTTAGGTCAGATACAGGTATATCTAATCGCTAAAGTCCGTATCAAGAGCAATCTGCAATGTATAATCCGGATATTTTTTATTTACCTCTTTAACTATATTTTGGTAAACCTCTTTCCTGTCCGGTGCATCAAAGCTTACCACTACATCAAAACGTATGGTTTTCTTTTCCTCATTAAGATAAAAGCCATGCATTTGAAGTACGTACTCATTTTGAAAAACGATTTTGCTGACATCATCACGTACTTTGGCAGCAAAGTCGTTTTTTGTATTGACCGAATAAACTCCAATGGCTGTAAGTATAACATTGTGCTTTTCAAATACAGCTATGGTAATCTGCCTAAGCAAATCATCAAGGTCGTAGGCGGTATATGTATCAGGGACCTCTACATGAACCGAACCATTAAATGCGTTTGGTCCATAGTTATTTAATATAAGGTCATACGCTCCCTGTACATCAGGAAAAGAAGTAACCGTCTCCTTTATGGCAAGAGCAAGTTCTCTGTCAATTCTTTCTCCCAAAAGCTGGGATATGGTTTCCCTAAGCATATCTATACCGGATTTAATTATTATAATTGAAATGATAGCACCAAGCCATGCCTCAAGTGAAAGCCCCGATGCCTGAAATATAAATGCCGCAACAAGTGTTGAAGCTGATATAACCGAGTCCATGGTTGCGTCCTGTCCCGAATTAACAAGAGCGTCCGAATCGGTCTTTTCTCCCATCGACTTTACATATCTTCCAAGGACTATCTTTACTACAACCGCCACTGCAACTATGACAAGCGCCACTGCTGTATACTCCGGTTTCTTCGGCGTGATGATTTTCTTTATCGATTCAATTAAAGAAGTTACACCGGCATATAAAACGAGAACTGCAATAACCATAGCGCTCAGATACTCCGCACGTCCATGTCCAAAAGGATGTTCTTTATCCGGTTCCTTGGCAGCAAGCTTGGTTCCGATTATGGTTATAAGTGATGACGCTGCATCAGTCAGATTATTTACAGCATCCATAAGAATTGCTATGGAATGTGTAAGCAATCCTATAACTGCCTTAAATGCCGATAAAAACACATTGGCAAGTATGCCTATTACACTTGTACGAACGATAAGTCTGTCTCTTGTTATTATTTTCTCTGAAACCTCCTCAGAATTTAATGCATTTTGCGCTTCCTGTATATTACCCATATATTTCTCCCAAATAATCAATTTACAGGCACTCGCATACTTTGAGTGCCTGTATAATAATCGCTCTTAAAAATTTTATATCTACAGTCCCGAATCTGCGATAACCGCTTTGAGTGTGTCTGCCGACGCTTTAAGAGCTGCCATTTCTTTGTCATCAAGTTCAATTGGGAGGAGTGTATCAACACCTTTTTCTCCGACTATGGCCGGCATGGAAAGACATACATCAGAAAGTCCGAACTGTCCTGTCATAAGTGTTGAAACCGGAAGTATGGAACGCTCATCTCTGATTATCGCTTCGCAAATTCTCTTTATCGCCATACCTATACCGTAGTAGGTTGCGCCTTTTTTATCAATAATCTCATATGCGGCATTTTTAACCTGCTCTGCAAGTCTTCTTGTCTCATAATCATGATCTGTAAAACCTCTCATCTCACATACCTTGTGAATCGGCACACCTGAAACATTGGCAGATGACCATGCTGCAATCTCAGAATCCCCATGCTCACCGATTATAAATGCATGGATACTACGGCTGTCAAGATCAAGGTGCTCACCGAGAAGATACTTAAATCTTGCCGTATCAAGAACTGTTCCCGAACCGATTACTCTCTCCTTAGGGAAGCCTGAAAGCTTAAGTGCTGCATATGTAAGAACATCTACCGGATTTGCAACTATAAGAAGTGTACAGTCCTTATTGTATTTAACCACCTCAGGGATAATAGACTTAAATATTCCTACATTTTTCTTTACAAGATCAAGTCTTGTCTCTCCGGGTGTCTGGGCAGCACCCGCCGTTATAATAACTATAGACGCATCCGATATATCCGGATAATCTCCTGCGATTATCTCAACAGGCTTGGCAAACGGGATACCATGACTTATGTCGAGTGCCTCTCCCTCTGCCTTGTCCTTATTGGCATCAATCAAAACTATATCCGAAAACAGTCCCGACTGCATAAGAGCATACACCGATGCCGAACCTACAAATCCACATCCTATCATCGCACATTTTCTACTATCAAGTTTTTTCTTTGACATGATTTATACCTCCTCATTTAACACTTTTTCACTATTTTAATAATAACTTTTTAATTATTTGTTATCAAGTATTTTTTAGTATTCTTTGGTAATTTTTTCGACACCATATTCTTTCATAAATTGCTTAAGCTCGGCATCGCTCCTTATCAGTGTGACATCATTAAATTTACCTGTGGTTTTATCCTTAAATCCCGCAACCTGTTCGCCTGTACAGATACTGCACCGAAGAACCGGGATTTGCGTTTCCTTGTCATAGGTTTTTGAATTTTTTTTATTTTTTAAAAACATTTTTTTCCTCGAACTATTATCATAAATATTAAACTAATTCAGGCATATTTATTTTTTCTATTTTTAATTCATTTAACATATCCATAAAATCACCTCATTATTCCCCACCATGTCTTACCTTAAAGCTTCTCTCGTCTTCTACCAAAGGAATCGTTTTGCTTTCTATCCTGTCTATCATTATAAATGTTCCCCTGCCAATCATGGTAATCAGCTTATCTATCTCGTCCTCCTGTCCCTGCACCTCCATAAGAACTGTGCCGTCCCAATTATTCATTACCCATCCGGTAAGTCTAAGTCCCTGAGCCGCATGGTAGGCTCTGTATCTAAAACCCACGCCTTGAACTCTTCCAATAAATGTTAATCTTTTTCTTATCATACTGTCCCCTTGATAAACTATTTAGATAAGTCTGCTATATCATAATGAATCCGAAATTCATTTTTCCAAACTCAGGATATTCTGCAACAAGTCCGCCTTTGTAGCGCTCATTATTTTGTATAGTTACAAGTAAAAAAGCAATAAGGTACTCAACGGTTCTTTGCCCCTTAATAACCTCCATAATATAACTAATAAACAGAATGAATACAATCATCATCCATCCATATACCAGATTTTGATTTATCTTTTTTACATGTAAGTCTTTCAATCAAACAGCTCTTTTCCATAATGTCAAGCGTTAAATCATTTATTTCTTTATTAAGGCTTTTATTTTTCAAAATGAATATAGAATATTTTAACATACAAAATATACCTAATCAATTTTATTTTATCATAATTACATATTTTAATTTATATAATTTTTGTGTGGAACAGTAAAATAAAAAATGTTATAATTTATACAGCTTTTTGTTATGCCCTTTATGGAGGTGACAACCTATGAGATGTCCAAACTGCCATGAGCAGCTTCCTGACAATACAGATTTTTGTTATCATTGTGGTACTTTTATCAATTCATATAATACCACGTCTTCCGATACTGTTTCCAATAATAATTCTGTAACCTCCAGTCTCTTTAATATGTCGACATCTGTGGAAAGTTTTCCTGTCAGGAAAAAAAGATTCGTACTTAATCAAAAACTTCTTGTTATACTTTCTGTCTGCTTCGTCATTATTTTGCTTTTGATGTTTGTACCTAAAATAGGTATAAGGAGAGGTATATCCGGCATAGGCGAACCTGTCCAGGAGGAAACAACAGGCTACACGGAGATAGATGTGGGCGGATACGAAGTATCGATATATAAGCTTTATACTTATGAGATAGAAGCCCTCGTTGTACATACCAAAAATTATTACGGAACCGGTCTTGACAAAAAGCTTGCTCCAAAGGACGTTGCCCTTGCCTGGGGAGATGTTGCAAAATATAATGACACAATCAACTTTCACTGGCGACAGGGACAGCGCAGATGCTACTGGCGTTTAAACGCACACGATCTTGACTACATAGGTGGCATAGGTTATGCAGCAAGTCATTTTTCAAACAACCATCTTATAGCCTCCAACAAATCCGTGAAACGCAAGATAAAAAAACTAAAAAAGGGCGACCATGTTGTAATTACCGGTTTTCTGGTAAATATAGATGCAGAAAATGAAAGTGGTAAATCTTATATATGGGACACCAGTACATCAAGGGATGATGAAGGTGACGGTGCCTGCGAACTGATTTATGTTACTGATGTAAAATGGCTGGACTGATTTTAATTGGCTGGACTGACGTTAAACTTTCGGTCTGATTTTAACTGACCGGTCTGACATTAAACTGACTGATCTGACGTTAAACTTTCGGTCTGATTTTAACTGACCGGTCTGACGTTAAACTGACTGATTTGACGTTAAACCGCCGGTCTGATATTGTTGACAAAAAAAAGCACTCAATATATTATAAAATATGTAATCATATAATAACTATATAATGCTTATGCAAATAACCATTCAGGAGGAAAAACGGATATGGAATTCACTCTTTTAGGTGTAAAAAAGACCTATCCTGACAATTTCGAAAAAATCTCATCACAACTTGGGGTGTATGTTGGCAGAGCCAACGATGCATTTAATAATTTTAACGGAATATATCAGAGTAATAAGAATTTAAATGAAGTCATTTACTACATGCAGGGACAGGCAATGGGTATCATCAATGAAATGTCCAATTTTGCTATCAAGCTTTTAGCAGACTGTGGTGTATTTTTGACACTTGAAGATTTTATGAACAAATATCAGGGGGCTATGCAATTTGATTACAATGCTCAAATTGCTATGACATTAAATGCCCAGGCTCAGATTATGGCAGCATATCAGCAACGACAGATGATGAAGGGAATGCAAGGATATACCGGCAATCCAAATCAGCTTGATATGGAAGCAAGAAATAATCTATCGGCACTTTATAAAGATGACAGAACAATAATGCTCCTTACAGAAGCAATCCGCACCTGTATCATCAATATTTATTGTGCCATTTTGAATGAGCTTACAGAAAGCCATATATATCCAAGCGAGATACTTCTTTCGAGAAACAAGTCAGGAGAAACATTTTCCTTAAGTTTCCAAAGCTATACTCCTAACTTTGAACAGGTAGTACAGGCTATATATGAATATCCCGGAGAAAAGCAGTATTATGACAGTATTTTCTGGCAGCTTATCGCAGAAGAAAGCAATGATTTTGAATATTTTCTTAAGTTCTGGGGTTTAGAATTCTTTTATCCGGGGATATCAGAAAAAAGAAATGCTTCCAAGGATTTTGACAATAAAATAAAAAACAGTGAGCTTGCTAACTTTGATTATAATATTTTAAGCACAGAAAACTATGTATATCTCAGAACTAAACTTACTGAACTTGGATATGATAATCCTGCAGGTTATCCTGAGTTCTCAGCTTATACTAATTACATCAGAAATTTTCTGCAAAATATATGCTTATACGAGAATTTCTTCAATAATCCTCTATATGTAAGCTATTTAAAGAAAGATGTTCCTATTCAGGAGTTTGTGGAATTGATTAAAAAAGAACGTGACGCTCTTCCTATCAATCCATATCGTTCAATCTGGATTTACGGTGACCCTGTAGGTGACAAGGTTCCACTTTCACCTAAGCAGAATATGCTTCAAGCCGTTGCTTATGAAGGTGACAACATCGTATTCAACTGTCCTCAGGGAATTATGGGTGGCAGAGGTATTATGCTTACCACAAAGTATATCGTCGACCTTTCACGCAACATAAGAATACCTCTTTCAAATGTAGTCGACATCGTTTATTTCGGTGCGGACAACATACGTATAACAGACGGTATGCAGGTGATTGATATAGGCAAGCTTTCTGCTTCATATATTAACAAGCTCCTTCCTAATCCTCAGATGAAAGATGGTCTTGTGCGTTCACTGACCTTTGCATTTTTGAATCTTATCAAGATTTACTGCATAAGATACGGTGGCAACCAGTTTTTGGCCCAGAGCAACCCACACCTGATATAAACTCCGGTTTATCAGGTGAAAAGTCGATTATAGAGCATGGTATGTACAAGGCAGGCTTAAACAAGGTACACGCATAGCACGTTCGCACTCTTTGAAACATGTAAGAGTACTAAGCTCATAAATATATATTCTGCTAAAGCAAACCAAGTTTAAAACAAGG
>CADCDW010000020.1 GCA_902800325.1 uncultured Lachnospiraceae bacterium | reverse complement strand
ATTTACACTTCTTTTTGATAATTCCTCAAGTATCATATAAAGCGTCGTTGACTTACCTGAACCGGTCGGGCCCGTAAGATATATTATACCGTTTGGAGACTGAAGCATCTTCTTAACAATCATATAATTTTTGTCTGTCATACCAAATGTTCCCATATGGTCGATGGAAGATGCAGATGCAAGAAGTCTTAAAACCGCTTTTTCTCCGAATACTGTTGGTATAACCGATACTCTGACATTTAAGTTTACTCCTTCGATATTTATTCTGAAATGTCCATCCTGCGGAACTCTTCTTTCAGCTATATCCAGATCACCTAAAATCTTAATTCTGGCTATAAGTGAATTATGAATATTTTTCTGCAGTGTCATGAAATCACATATAACACCATCCATTCTCATACGGACACTTGTATGATTTTCAAAAGGTTCTATGTGAATATCCGATGCATTGGAATTATATGCTCTTATAAGTATACTGTTGAAAAGGTTAATAATAGGTGTATCATCATCACCTTCCTCTATACTTATCTCTACAGTTTCATTGATCTGCGTGCTATTGGCAGCAGCTTTTTTAGCAGCCTCTCTTGCTGATACTTCCGAATAATAGTATTGGATGGAGTTTTCAAGTGGTGCCTGCTCACAAAGAGCTATATTTAATTCCATACCCACTATCTGCCTGATATCCTCTATACCATAGAAATTAAGCGGGTCATTTACAAGGATATAATAAACATTATCGACAATCTTATAACCCATCATGCAATACTTTTCGGCAAGCATCCTTGGTATCATTTCTACAGCTTCTATGTTGACAGATAAATCAGACACATTTACCATATCATAATTAAGTCTTTTGGCTAAAGCTTCAAGCATCTGCTTTTCTGTGATAAATCCAAGTGCTATAAGTGCGCCTCCAAGTCTTACACCTTTATTTTCCTTCTGATATGCTATAGCCTGTCCAACCTGTTCGTCATTTACATATCCAAGTTCCTGAAGGACATCTCCAATTCTTATATTTTTATTATTTCTTGCTTCCATATATTATTCCTCGCACATATATATTTCAAAAGTAACTTCCAGGATCTTATTGGTTTTTATGTCATAAGTTCCCGATTCTTCCCCGTCTTCAGTATTTTGATTATAATCTATACTCTTTTCCTCAGAAAACATATAATTTACTACTCTCAGTTTTTTATCGGTATTGCAAAGCGAATCAAGAAATGATATAAGTTTGTTCTCATCTCCGCCTATTTTCATAGTGATACTTGCAGTATATATGCCCGTAGCCATAAATTCTTCTTCGGTATCAGATAAAGCATCGTCATCTTCATTATCTGAATTATTAAGATAATCCTCAGCAGATTCTTTTGTTTCTTCATCTGTTAAATCCTCTTCTGAAATACCCAAAGCTTTTATTGAATACTGATATGGCTCAAGCGTTGTCGGCTCTTTTGAAATCGAAATACCAAGGTCATATGCATAAAGCCCGGAAGTCAGTACAAGATTGGTAAAATGTTTATCTATCTCGCCACTTGTCATTATCTCATAATAACTGCTTCTTGCTTTATTAATTTCCTCTTTCATATTTTCATTTTCAGCCTCTATCATAGGGAGCTGTGAAATCTTCATCTCATTTAATTCTTTTAAATCCTTTTCCGTTTGTATTTTTTTGTCGATTGACTTTATATCCTTTATAACAGGATATATCCCCCAATATCCTATACATACAACTATAACAAATACGGATAGGAATATAAGTAATTTTTTATCTCTTTCTGACATCTCAAATTTCATTATATCCCCTCCTATCTTCCGGCCGACTCAGCCAAAGTACAATTTACATGTATATCCCAGTTATCGGTACCTTCGTTTATCGAATAACCCGAATAATCCACACTGCTAAATATATCCTGCTTGTTTAATTCTGCTATAAAAAGATTAATCTCATCAACCGTTTTCGATGTTGCCGTAAATGATACCACCCCGGAATCAGCATTAAAAGATTCAAATTTTACTTCCGCATATTTACCTGCGCATTTTTTTATAAGATTTCTTATATCAGTATTACATACAGGATAAGTATATATATTTTCATCAAGACCTACAATTGAATTATACTGCGCACCGATAAAATCATTTTCCGCAACAACCAAATCATACCATGTTACCTGAGTTGCCATCGCCTGATTGGCTTCTTCGGCTTCTTTTAATTCATGTTTTTTTAGCGCTTTGGCTGTCAATGCTGTCGCAAGTGCGATAAGCATAATCGCAACAGCACCTACGATTATGAATATTCCGGCTTTACTTCCGCCTTTTTCATCGTCCTTCTTCTTAGAAGTGTGATACAAAGTAAGAAAATTCTGGTGTTTTCCTGTATTTATCAAACCACCTATAGCATGCAGGCTGTTTTGTATATCTACATTCGACTGAATATTTTCATCAGCAAACACCTGAACCGGAGCTTGAATACCCTGCTGAAGTATTGCCTCACTATATGTATAAATATTGAGAGGATTAACTCCGGCAAGAATAATAGTTTCAAGTGGATATTCTATCTGATGAGCCTGCATGAACTGTATAATCTGACTGGCCGAACGAGCCATATCCTGAGCATATTCTTCAGATTCCTGTTCATGGAAACATCTGGTACTGTTAAAATAATAAAATGCACCATTTACAAATAAAAGTGTTGTTATCATCATTCTGTCAGCTATTTCAAGGATAAATGTTCCATATTTTCTACCTGCAGTCTGTGCCACAAAATTAATTATACTGCTTTCACCCGAGTATAACGCCTTTATTTTAATTCCTGCTTCGGCAAATATATCCATATAATCCTTTATAAAGTCGGTCGGTATATTTTCTGCATATATTCTTTTTGTTTTTCCTTCAGCGGAAAGCGGAATATATCCATAGCAATAACTGTCAGCTTTATTGATATCAGTAAATTCTCTTTCTATAAATTCAAGAGTTTTACTATCCTTCAATAACGGCATTTCAATATTTTTTCCAACAAATTTAGTGCTGTTTATTACAACAACAACATCTTTTGACGGCAGTCTGAGCGATGCCCATGTCTCACGTAAAAAACCTATAAAAGAATCCGCATCCATAACTATACCATTGATTATACTTCCCTCGGGAGCATCAAGGATATAGCTTTGGTTTATATTTATTTTCTTTCCATTTGAATTTCCTGTAACAATCTGTATCTGCTGATTAGCAAGATATATAACTGTACTCATTTATGTTCACCCCTTTTTTATTGGTAAGATTGAGATATCTGTGCATACGATCCATAAATAGGTTGTATAACAGAAATAATTATGAATCCAACTATAACAGCCATAACTACAATCATAGTCGGTTCTAAGTAAGATACCAGTTTATTTAATGCTACTTCCGAGTCATATTCCATCTGATTTGCGGTAGATACAAGCATGGAATCCAATGCACCCGTTTCCTCACCTACCATAATAGATGAAGATAGCTTTTTTGTGAACCCGTCCACTTTATCGATTGCCTCACTTAGATTAGCACCTGACTTTACATCTGCTATAACCCGGTCAAATTGTTTTTCTATATATAAATTGCCTATAGTATTTCGAGCAATAATAAGACAATTTATAATAGATATACCTGCCGAATAAAGACTTGAAAGCGTTCTCGCAAATCTTGCTGTATATATAACCTTCCTGAGTTTACCAAAAACCGGCAGATGTATCTCAAGCTTATCTTTATGGTATTTGACTGAAGGAATTGAAAAAATCAGCTTTAATGCTATAAAAAGTACAGCCGCAACTATAAGAAGAACATACCACTTATTTTTTACAAAATTACTTATACCAAGTAAAATGGTTGTTGATGCCGGCAGACTCTCCATCTGTGAAAACAAACTGTCAAACTGAGGTATAACATAACCCATTATAATAGCGACAACTATAACGATAAGAACGCCTAAAATCTTAGGATATGTCATCGAACTTTTTACCTTTTGCCCAAGCCTGTATTCTTTATCATAGTGAGACGCCATCTGCATAGCTATCTTATCAAGGTTACCGCTTGTCTCCGCACTCTTTACCATATTGATAAAAAGCGGTGGAAATGCATCTCCCTGTTCAAGCATTGCATCCGAAAGCGATATACCCGACCTTACAAGTTTAAGTATAGATGCATATATCTCCTGTTCTTTCGGTTTAATAGATTCATCCTCAGATATTATCTTAAGAGCCTTTACAAGAGATACACCGGCTGCGGTAAGTTCTCCTATATTTCTCGCAAAATCTGAAATGGCATCAGATTTTATCCTTTTTATATTCTTTTTTTCAATAATGGCTTTAGAATCAATAAGCAACTTATTGTCCTGCTTCAGCTTGTCATGAAGTTCATATTCATCATTGGCCGAAAGTTCCCCCGATACAATCTTTCCTTCTTCATCCTGAGCCTTATATTTATATCGAACCAAGGCTTGCTCCTCCTTTAAAATAGATCTATTTTAGGTATTTCATCAATAATGCTTTCATCTTTGTTACTTTCTTTTTTACTCTCTTTGCTCTTTTCTTTGTTACTTTCTTTTTTACTCTCTTTGCTCTTTTCTATGTTACTCTCTTTGTTATTCTCTTTACTATCTTCATTCTTCCCGATATGATTTTTATTCTTTAAATATGGTTTTGCATATATAAACGCTATGACCAACATACAAAAAATTGAAATAATAATCATAAGTCCTGCCGACATAAATATTGACATTTTAATAATATAATAAAATATCAGATATACAAACAAAGCGAAAAAACCGCCTGAAAGTTCTGTGAAAAATCCTCTTTTAGAAAAAGAAGCATCACAAAATCTGCACTTTCCTTTATTAATAAATCTTGAAACTACAGGAAATGTATCCTTTAACCTTAAACGATGTCCACATTCTCTGCAGGTAGAATATTTTCTCTTTAATACATCTATATCTTTACTTGCACAGTACCCGATTTCATCTGCCAACGAAAAAATATCGGCACCAATAAAGAAAACAACCACCATGCATATAATACTAAGCAAAATTAACATATTCCATTCCTTCTGTACTAATACTATAATCATTTAATTTTTAGATATGGAAATCATCCTAATAATCAAAGAGATTAAAAAGATAATCCACATCCCACTTATCTTCACCATCTTCATATAGATAAGTAACCTTATAATTACCTATCTGATATGTAAATCCGGTAACAATTCTTTGTTCCTGATCATAAGAAATAATATCAACAACTCCATCATTCTCAAGGATTGCCTGAATGCGTTTTATACTATCTTTGGATAATCCATGTCTTTTTCCGGGTTCAAATACAGATTTACCTTTAGCATAGTATTCTATATCAAGCATACTTAATGTTATTTTTATATTTTTTGCTTCTTTAAAAGCTATTCTTCCGCCATGCATTATCTTGAAATAATTAAATGCAACTACACAGACAGCTACAACAATAAGTACAACAATAACCGAAATTCTTATTCTTTTTTTTATAATCTTATTGTATTCCTTCTCCAAATCCATCACCCCTGATGTATATAATAATTTCTATTTATTTGACCTTTATACGATTCCAATCGGATTCATCTTTAAAATTATAACATTCAATATATGTTACTGTTGTATAATCACCATATCTGTCACTATGTATGGTAAGTGTCATTCTTATAATATTTCCGTTATATTTTCCATAATCTTCGTCCGTGGTATCGCTTAATTCCGATAATTTTTCAAACTTAAGCTCTTTTATATCATATCCCATGTAGGCTTTTTTATCAAAAGTCCATTTAGAACCTTCATCTACGGCAATCTCCCCTGTTTCTTCATCTTCCTCTGCTATCGGATAATAATAAATAAGCATATATCCTTCCGACTCGCCGTCATCGACTTTATTTGTTATATATATATGACAACCTGAATTATCATTTAATTCTATCTTATGTCCGTCCTCCGATATACATATGGAAATNNNCAACCGAACCCTCTTTAAGAGCACTCTCAATCTCTCCGGATATCTTCGTATTTATAATAGAAGAAACCTGCATCCCCGACTGAACACCTTTTGCCCTATAATATATGCTTACGGTATCGGATATTACCTTTGAGGCAGCTACCATAAACAAACCAAGCAATGCAAAGGTAACGATAAGCTCTATAAGCGTTAAGCCGTCATTATTTATTTTTATTTTTTTTCTTTTCAAAGAGCTCATCTCCTTTCCCTGCTTTTTCTCATACTCAGATTTAGCCATCAAACTGATTTATTCATCTTTAAAGAACAATTTATAAATAGAAAGACCTGCTTTTTCACTGTAGAATTTTTTCAAATCGGCACTCAAAACTATCTGAACCGGTTTTGCCTGATTTGCTGCAACATTAGTCTTTTCCTCATCAAGCAAAAGTACGGTCTTTGCACCGTCAATAATTTCATATTCTGCATCTTTTTGATACATTTCCCGATTTACCGTCATTCGGTCATTTTGCATATCAACGCTCTTCTCCACCATCTCGCTTGATACACCTACTATATGAACCATACATTCAACAAGCACGATAACAAGTATGGTAAAGCCCACAAGCACTTCGACCATAGTTGAACCCTGATTATTCAATTTTAAATTGTTAAATAGCTTTTTTAAAATCTTAACCATATGCCCATCCTCTTGTTTAATAAATGAACCGTTTTTATTTTCAAAACCAATAGAACAAACTGTTAATTAACTCTCGTCCACTTCCAGTTTTCCTTAAGATTAATCTTATTTCCGGCAGGATTATATGCATCGTTTAATGTATTATTATCATTTTCTCCTTCCGAAGCATCAGGAAAATCACTTACACTCAATTCATAATATGAAGTCGTTGTACTTTTTTGATCACCCTTTGTAACAGTAACCTCAACCGTAAGAAGCGCCTCGTCCTTAATCGAATAATCTTCACATTCCCAATACATACATACCGAAATATCATCAGCCATTGCGGAATATGCCGAGGTGTCGCCACCAGTAAGATTTATCTTGAAGTATCTGTATGCATTTGTTTTGATATGTCCCGCTGTCGTTTCATCCTTGTAATAAGGCCAATTTGTTTGAAACAGATTGTATCTTACATAATACCACATATTATAATCAGGCGCACAATATTTGGCACCTTCCTTATTATTAATACCGTCGATAAGCGCCTGCTTTGAATCAAACTGCGGACATGTAAGCTCATCTCCGATTTCGATACTGATTGACTTTGAAAGCTCCTTTACCTGTGACTGTGTTACTTTTCTCTCATTAGAAACAAAAAGAGAATATGAGACCAAAAGCAAAGATAAGGTAAAAGTAATCACTATAATACTGACAACAATAGCTACAATCATTGCCGAACCGCGATTATCTTTATATAATTTTGAGTTCCGTATCTTTTTATTCAGTCTCATATTCTCTCCCCATTACGGTTCCACAGGAACCTTATCACCTATTCCGGTTTTAGAAAAATACCACTCCTCGGACCAGTCGGATATACCGTTTCCGTCCGATATTTTAGCTGCACTGATATAAAGCTTATATTTACCTGTAGTGTCATCAATATAATCATTTAATACAGCCATGCATCCGCTATATGTCACTTCATTTGTTACGTCATCAACCGTTACCGTATTTGTTACAGCATAACTTGCACCCACAAGAGCAGGTTCAGCTCCCGATACATCCATAACTCTTATGCGATATATCAAATTTGATGAACTTGCAAGAGATGCATTGTAATAATACTTTGTCTCTGCGCCGACAACCTTATAAAGCGATACATCAATACTATCCAAGCCTGTAAAAGCGGTTCCTTCGGTAATATCCACGATTGCCGCCTCTGCTTCAGAACTATTATTGATGCTTCCGCTACTATCGGTATTATCACTTCTGCTCCAGATGTTTACAGGAGAAGCCACATAATTGTTTTCATTATCTGCACTAATAAGCGCCTGAACGGTAATCTGCTTTGTAAAGTTATTATTTCCGACTAAATCTTTTTCATGATTATTTTCATCTAAAACATTACCTGTTAAATCAGGAAGAACAAGCATTATCTTTCCGTTGTTATATCCTACGGTTGCAGGTATAAACAATGAATCCGATACGGAAGCATCATCTACATAAACTTTTGGATCTATAACCGCTCCGTATGGAAGATTAACACTGTTTTCGCTGTTTACCATTCCGTATTCAACCACATAATTATTATTAATTATCGTATATTCGGCACCGTTTTCTTCAAGATACGGAACCTCCGAACCGCTTATAACTCCATATACGGTAAACTCCGTTTTAGCTTCATTATTCGGTACAAGATATACATATTGAACTTTTCCGTCAAAACCAATATATTTAATCTCAAACGCATCCGTATAATCAACTACATCAAAATCAAATGCTCTCTTATTAATCTCTATGTGTCTAAGGGTTGCATCCGTCTCAACATTTGTCCACTCAACCGTTTCCGGATTATAATAATATTTTTCAACGACAGCTTCTGCCGAACCAAGTCCCGGACTGTCAAGCTTTACTTTAGGAATCTGAACCCAGTAGTAGTTTGCCGTTGCTCCGTCAGGGTCTTCATCCGTCCACCATGAGCTTATCTTATCATTGGATCTTGCACGTAATGCAATCTTAAGCCATTTTCCTGCATAATCAGAAGGTGTATATCCGCTTCCGAGTTTAAATTCATAAGTTGCACTTGAAAGCTTCTCTCCATCCATCTTACTTTTTTCTGATTTACTTACAAGCGTT
The DNA here is from genome assembly GCA_902800325.1 of uncultured Lachnospiraceae bacterium. Lineage (GTDB taxonomy): Bacteria > Bacillota > Clostridia > Lachnospirales > Lachnospiraceae > Coprococcus_C. The sequence goes on along the minus strand of CADCDW010000020.1, from coordinate 31,408 downwards.
TTACTTGCTCCCGAATTCCAATAGCCCTCTGAATTTGCAGCACCGTCACCGGATTCAGATATTTTGCCACTTGCACCAACACCTGCTACTTCATCAGTATTCGAAGCAACATCATCATAAACCGCTATAGCAATATCATAAAATCCGTCAATTCTGGCTTTCGTTTCATCGGCATAAGTAAACACAATACCTGTATTGTTAATTTGCGTTATTGTAAGATATGGTGCAGCGTCTTCCAAATCGTCGGAAAGCTTTTCTATGTCAGGTGTTTCATGTCTTTCATTTAATGTCATCTCTGTTGCTTCACTGTAAGGTCCGTCAATGTAGTTTTCCGCTCCTATTCTGGCAATTGCGCAAACTCTTATATTAAGCTTATCTTTACCGTTAAAGTCTGATAAATCAATAAACGCTCTATGACGATTTACCACCGAATAATCTGTGTCATATTCGCTGTTTTTATCTTCAGCAAGATTTACAACTACATTCTCACCGTCATTGCTTAATTCATCCACGTCAAGACCTATTGTATCATCATGGTTTGTTGCATTGGCATCGGTAATGTAATAGTAATGTGTTTTTGCTACCACATCAGGATCTGCCGGTTGTATAACATTAACCATGATAAGATATCCACCCAAATCATTCTTTTCATAAGCATCGGTTATCGAATCCCATGTAACATCATACAACTGTCTGTCCTTATCAAATTCGGTATGACCCGAAGCATCCTTCGTTGAATGTAATTCAATATCAGGTTTAGGAAGCTGTGAAAAACTAAGCTTACAGTTGCAGGTCTTAGTTGCGATACTCGGGAGGAAATTAGTCTTGCCTTCCGTACTATCAGGGTCAAGAGTTCCAAGTCTGGTAACCTTTATTGTATATTCCACATATCTCCAGTTATTTTCGGTGTCGGTAAATGTTATCGTGTTTTCAGATACAAGCTGTGGTGTTGTAAGTATTACTTTCTCACCGTTCAGACTTGTTCCGACAAGAACTACCGAATATTCCGCACCCTTGTAATTTTCACCTGTTTTACCTGTATCCCAGGTAAATGTATAGGTGTTCTTTCCCGCATCATTTTTTCCCTGAACAAGAACATCATCAATTACCGGCTTAGGCTGAACAAGCTGATCACGTCTGGTAATGTAAAGGTCTCTTCCGTGTGCGTAAATCTCATCATAAGTAGGACCTGAAGTTTTATCAGCATAATAAATCTTTTCATTGCAGGAGCCTGAAGTATTTGTACTAAACGAGCCTCTGATGGCATTATTGTTTCCGTTATTTGAACGATTCTTAAGCTGATAATCAAACCGCTCATCTTCATAGGTAGGAATCCATGTATAATTAAATGTTACATCCTTACCAAATCTTCCGCCGCTTGTTCCGTTAGTAATACTCCAATCAGGTTCACTTCCATCTCTTTCGGTTATGGTTGTAGGAGTCGACATGACAACCTTTGATTTAGCAATATTTGTATCCTTTGAATCTGTTCCGGTATAATTTACATCTTTTCCGATGTAATAATTATATCCAAGCTCATAAAACATATCGTCATGATACGAATACGGCATACGATGAACCTGATAGTGTCCGAGACTTCCGTTTTGTTCATCCGCATCAAGCGATGCCGAATAATAAACATCATAGGTTCCGTCATGATTATCGTATATGACATAACCAGGTTTAAGCTTTCCGTTTACATCATCATATATGCTTGGATAATCTTCATTCAAATCGCTTGCTTTAATACCTTCTTCATTGAAGTAGTTTTCGTCCGTTACGGCCTTTACATCATCTATATCCTCAAGCTCTAATCCCGAAGCAACTTCGTGTCCGAATCTTAATATGTCATTCTGCGTTGCATAAAGATATGACCTTACTTCAAAGTCCTTCTCAAGTAAATCCTCAGGAAGTCCCGATAATGATATGGTTGTATAAGATGTAACACCACCGGCTCTTGATGCCGAATGAATATTACCTCTGTCATAAGCTACTTCCACTCCAAGTGTGTCATCTTGCGCAACAAGGTCGCCGACCACATATACATCAATCTGGTATGCCGCAATCTGAATATTATACTTTAATTCATCAAGCTGCGTTCCAAAGAATCCGAGGAATGTAATGTTTTCAGCATATAATTTATTTTCCGCACCGTCAGCATGCTGGGACGAGTTCATTATTTCTCCGGCTATATAAGTAGTTACGGAATTATAATATTTATCCTTATATCCTTCCGTAGGCTGAGCGTAAATATTTATACCCGTATCTTCTTTAATCAGGGCATTGGTAATTGTAAACGGTTCACTGTATGACCTGCCCGATGTAAATTTAATTGTTATATTTTTAGAACCGTCAAAGATTTTTCCTTGAGAACTTAAACTTGAATTTGCATTTACTACTATCTCTACGGCATCCTCATAATTTTCAATTGCCTGATAATCTTCAAAATTATCTATAACAACAACCGCCTTATTTCCGGTTATATATTCAATATGGAACATAGGCGCAGGCAATACTTCCAGAGCATCTACCGTAGTAGTAAAATACTCCGAATCATATAAGTTTTTATCTTCAGCTTCGATTGAACCCAAATCTGCCAGCCTGTGATATGCACTTACCGCCTTTGCGTAAAATACTATGCTATAGCTTCCTGTTCCACCATTTGCTTTATAAAGATTATCAATCTTTAACGCACTATAGCTTGTGTAGCAATCCGTAGATTCCGCAGTTTTAACGGCTTCTATATCTTCTGATGTATAAATTACATTTCCGTTTTCATCTACAAGCTTATAATGCGTAAAATATCCCGTAGCATTATCAACTTTATTCCACGACAAAACATACTGACCCTTACTGTTTGTTACGGTAAACTTTGTAGACATAGGAAGCTTAACATAAGGGTTATAGGTTGATGAATAAAGGAATTCCTCATACTTAGGATCAAGCTCCTTATATACCGCAACTCTTGTATCTTTTGCCCATGTTTTTTCTCCCTCAGCTGTATCATAAGAAGGCTTATAATCCGAAAAGTCATTATAGAAGGTGTCTGACTTCAAATCATTGACCATAATAATTCCGTATTCTTCATTATCAAGTCCGCTAATATTAGGATACAATTTTACGGTTCCGTCAGCCTGCTTTTCATAAATAAGCTCACTTGCAACAGTGTTTTGGAATTTGTCAGTAATAATTGATTTTGTGTTATAAGGAATCAACATTCTTTCCGTACTGCCCTTTTCAGACCACTTAAAGCCGTTAAAATTAATGTATGAATTGTTGGTACACTTAAGATAAAGCTTAACACTTACTACTTTACCTGTGCATGCTGCCGGAACACTTATAGTCTCTTCCTGAAGCTGCAATGCTTTTTCAGCAGTTATAGGTGTACTTCTTGAACCGACATTATAGGAATTTCCGTTTTCATCGGTAAGAACGGCATAATATGCATAATTTCGTTTCTCACCGTTTGCCAAACCGTTTCTTGTATTAAGGTACAGATAAAGAGCGCCCAGACCCTTAGCATCATTTCCGTAAGTGAAGTCAAAATCAAATGAAAGCCAGATTGATTCCTGACCATAATTGGAAAGATTGTAAGATAATCTTTCACCGTTTATCTTTGCCAAATCAGATGTAAAATCGCTAAGCAATACATGCTGGTATCCATCTGCATTGGTAAACGATGTATTTCCGGTAGCTATCGGGAGATTTGACGATGCCTTAAAGGTAACTCCGGTATCTGTCATCTTTTCGATATAATTATTTACAGGATCAAGATTCGAAACTGCTGTTGCATCGGCAGACGGAATATATCCAAATCCGTGAAATACCGTGTAATGGGAAGCTGTATTATTATTTCCCATGTTTATTGTTTCAAGTCTTACTTTTGCAACCTGTTTTCCTTTATACGCACCAAAATCAAGCACAACCTTACCCTCTTCAAGTGTCGAATTCGAAGGTACCGTTAACTTTCCGTTTATGGTATCACCAAGCTTATTTCCGTTTTCATCATAAAGAGTATAGCTGTATTCGTTAACCTGATTCGAATTATTGGCACTATTATCCTGATTTGCAAAATATATTGCCAATCCGTCTGCACCCAAACTACTCTCATCATAGGTTAAATCAAAATCCATAATAAGCTTGTTACCGCTTTTTATGGTATCTAAGCTTCTTATCCTCTTACTTGCGTCAGGAGCCTCATATAACGAATACACCCTGTTATTGTTACTTATCCATACAAATGTATAGTTAGACGTAATGTTAGTATACACTCCATACCTTGCGTTGTTATAAGGTGTCGAGCTCTCTCTCAATACATAAAAGTTATTTGTGGTTTTTGCCTTATCATTATATTTCTTAGCCAATGTACCTATATATTGGTTTGCATTATAAGATTTACCGGTTTGTGATATATCAAGACAATCCTTCGCATTTACGCCATCTCTGCCCAAACCGTAAATGTTTCCGTAACCGTAATAATTACGACAGTTGGTATAATAAGCATTTCCTGATGCATCATAGCTTGAAAAACCTGCCATATTCGAAGAAACCGAAGATGAATAATTCGGCTTTGTATCATTCGGTCCCAGCTTGCCGATAGTACCGGTGTTTACACAGTTAATAAATAATCCGCGTCCGCCCCCAGATACACCCTGGTCTATGGTCTTTGCGTAGAAACCTGCACCTTTGTCACTGTTAGATAATATATTTCCGTGATTATAACAGTTTATAAATACCATATCATAGCCCGGCTGCCATATACACTGCAGTATTCCCGCTGCCTCATCAGCCAACGCTCTGATATTTCCGTAATTTGTACAGTTTTCAAATCGGATACCCGTAAACGACAAATGTGATACAATACCGCCCGTTCTTGTATATCCAAGAATATTTCCGTAATTATTGCAATTAAATACATTTACTGAGCTGTCATAGCTTTGGTTAATAAAGCCAACCACGCCTCCGATACTGGTGTTTGCCTTAAAAACACATTCTACGCTTGCATAATTATCGCAATATTCGATATCATTTGTACACTTGTAATAACCTATGATTCCTCCGTTACCTCTATCATTATCCGTACTTCTCGATTTAACTTCCCAGTTTTCACCGGACGTAAGATGCTCATCTTTAGTACCTGTAACAAAAGAACCCTGATACGAATAGCCCACGATTCCACCCGAAGAAGAAATATATGAATATATCCTTACAGGCTCCTTTGACTTGGCATAGTTATCACAGGATGCAACTCTGCCGTAATTGTCACCGGCGATACCTCCGATATAAGCATATGACATTTTATCATATGCAGAAGTTATGATTTTAACCTCGTAATCAGTATTTTTATTACGATATTCAATACCCGGGTCAACCGTCATAACAGTCTGTCCCGATGAATTGGTTGTTTCCTGCTTACCTGCATATATTTTTGTTACACGCTGTATGTCATTTGAACTGTTATCATCAGTTATTACACCTATATAACAATGCTCAATCTCACCGCCGTACGCATTGCTTCCCGCAATACCACCTATAAGTGCAATACCCGCGCCTGAGCCTTCACCAAATACTTCACCATCAAATGTACAGTTTGTTATTTTGGCAGTATATCCGTCATTATCAGGATTTGCGGTCTTAACTTCTTCCAATGCCACCTGTGCATCCTTATATGTTGAATAACCGTTTATACCGGCTATACCACCATATCCCATAACGTCCGAACCCAAATCACCTATTATCTGACCGTCAACTGATATATTGTTAATTAATCCAAGATTTGCTCCTGCTACACCGCCAAGGCTTGCAATTGAAGCAGAATTAGGCATAAAGCCTACAAAGGATTCAATTACGGTTGTCGGAAGTGATTCGGAATTAAGTGACGCACCGTTGATTGTTCCTTTATTTGTTCCTGCTACACCACCTGCAAAACTGTAATCCGTATAAGTTCTTGCAGTACAGTTATCTATAACCTTATCAGAAGAATTTGATTCCGGAAGCTTTATCGATCCGGTCTTTTCATTTATACCAACCACTACGCCTATACTACTTACGTCACTCGTTGTATAATTGTGAACATTAATGTTCTTTAATTTTACATTCTCAATATTTCCGCTGTTAAGTGCTGATATTCCTCCAACCGCATCGTTTGAGGAAAAATCAATCGAAGTCTTTCCGCTCTTAGGTTCGACAAGGCAATATGAAATCAGAGCATCCTCATTATTTATGGCTGCAATACCGCCGCACATACCCGAAGGTGCCTTTATTTCAGCATAGTTGTTACATTTTGTTATTGTACTGCTGTTTACGGAGGTTATTCCGCCGGCATTACCTGCATTGGTAGCCGTAATTACTTCATAGTTATCACAGAAGGCAATTATATTTCCGGATTCATTATCACCTACGATACCACCCGCGGTACCTCTTGTTGCGTTTACAACAGCCTTATTTGTAAAGCCTGCAATTATATTGCTCGTATTATTACCGGTGTTCTTTCCGATTACACCGCCAACATATCTGTTACCGTTTATGTTTCCTGTAACACTGATATATTTATCCGCATAATAATCCGACTCAGCGCTTAAATCAGGCGAATCCGATAATTTATCATTTATTACAACGCCATTACCGTCATTGTATGCGGTAACTGCTCCCGAATAATTACCGCTTGAAGTAATCGTTACGTTTATATCTTTATTTACGTTTATTTTACCACCGTTATAAGCAGCCAAACCGCCAGCCATACCATCTATGGTAATTTCATTTGTATCTGTATCAACTACATCTTTTCCCGAAACAAGGAGCTTAAGTCCCGATACATAGCTTCCTGAAATCGTTCCAAAGTTTTCTGCGGCTATTCCTCCTACCACATTACGTCCGCTTATTGTAATGTCTTTAAGAGTACAGTTTTCCACTCTTCCGTCCTCTTTATTGAGTCCGCAGATGCCTCCAATATAATCATCAACGCTCTTTCCGAAGGAATTGGTCTTACAAGAGGTTATAAGTCCGTTGTTTACCTCTGCCAAACCACCTGTATAAGTACCCATGCTTGAAACTGTTCCCGATGAAGAATTTGAACAGTTATCTATGGTCATATTTTGGCTGACCTTTCCTATAATTCCACCGGCATATGAATAATCATATATATATTCTCTTCCCGCATAATCGGTATTTCTTCCGTTTTGTTCATTATAAACTATGGCTGCATCAGCAATTATCGGAGTCGTATTTTCAACATCTTTTACATATACTTTTGTATTATCATCACTGTAACCGAATACACCGCCTATACATATATCCGCTTCAATTCTTCCAAGTGAGTTTTGAGTCATCTGCTCGTTGCTTCCGCTGATATACATGGTTGCATTCGATTTTCTTAACCGAAGCTTATCGTTGTTATATATATTATTTAATATATTAACCTTGTCGATAAGCTTTTGATTATCACTTGTTGTATCCAAATCAGAAGTAGCGAAAGCATCGACTATTTCCTGCTGAATCAGATTTGAAACATCGTATCTTGTTTCTCCGCCATAGTAAACTGCAGCAGTATCGGTGACCATATTGTATCCGACAAAACCTCCGACAAAGGCTTTTCCGTAAACCGTACCGAGGAAATTATCAGTCTTAAATATTGTAGGAATATTACCGGTTGAATCGGTATTAATAATATTTCCTCCGACACTTCCTCCAACAAAATATTCACCTATTACTCTGTTAGGCTTCGAGATAACTGCCCTTGCAATTCCGTCATCATCAACAAAAAGTCTTAATGATGAATTAAATCCGGCATAGCCTCCTACAAATGAACCTTCATTTTCATCTCCGAGAATATAGCCGCCCGCAAGTTCATAATCCTCTACGATTGCATCCACATCATTGTATCCTACTATACCACCTACATAATTTTTACCTGATATATAGCATACCGCCGAAATCTTTCGTTCATCCTCGGTTTTATTTTCACCGCTTACAACGATTTTTCCGTTTGAATTCATTTCGCGCTTTGTATTTCCTATTACACCGTTGTTATAGCCGGAAATACCTCCGGTAAAGTCACCGGAAGAATATGTTGACTGGAAGAATCCATCAACATTTGCACTTTCAACCTCACTGTTACAATTATAAATCCATCCGCAGTTATAACCCGATATACCTCCGGCGTATTTACCTGTTGAGAAAATAACACCTTTGTTAATCCAGTTTTCTATTTTATTATCAATATTTCTGTCGGTATCCGGAACAACTATTATATCCGACGCTTCAAGAATTTCGTTTGCGTACTTTCCGCTTATGTTCACGCCTTCCGATAACGCATCTTCACTTAGCTTATCAGAATCCACATCAGCATTGCAGCCCGTAATACCGCCGACATATTCATATCCTACAACATTTGCTTCGTTTACACCGCTTACCTTGTCGTTACCACCCTTAATTCCGCTGGCAGGTCCCTGGTTAAATCCTACTATACCTCCGACATATCTGTATCCGAAGACATAACCCTGTTTTCCTTTTTCACCCTTGGTAGAACAGTTTTGAACGCTACCGTAATAATTATATCCTACTATACCTCCGACATATACTCCGTTAAGCTTCTTGGAAAGAACCGTTGCAGCATTTTCAACACTGTCATCCAAAAGCTGATTAATATCGCTATCCGAATAAAGTGGTGAACTTAAACAGTTTCTCACGGTAATAAGTTCGGAAATATTATCGTCGTCATGCGTATTCGCATAAATATTTGCTGTATATCCGGTTATACCACCGATATACTTTGCCTCTAACGGATCTGTGTTTGTTTTAACAGTAACTACACCGTTTTCATCCACTTCGCTGTTTGAAGCAAGAACCGCACCCTTGTTTACACATTCATCAATAATTATCTTAACCTTTTTGGTCTTTGAATTTCTTACTTCACCGATTATACCGCCGACATATTTATCTCCTGTTACCTTTGCATAGTTTGTAAGCTTTGATAATACTATTTCCTTGCTCTCGGAATCTACGACTCTGTCCTCGCCCGTAGCCTGAAGATATCCCACGATACCGCCGACATGTTCCTTTCCGAGTATCACACTGGCATCGTTGGTATTTATTCCTGAGTTAAGTAAAGTAAGTTCATTAAGAACTCCTGTCTGCTCATCATTGGCAAGTACACCCGAAACATTGACACCACAAAAGGCACCAACCTTATCGCTGCTGCTTGTAACCTGAATCTTGTCAAGCTTTGTCGTCTTAATAAGACCGTAGTTGATATTAAATAATCCAACCGGCTTCTCGACATCATTTAAATTTTCATATCCGTACAAACCGCTTAAGCTGTTAAATGCTTCTGTAATTTTAAGGCCTTTAACGATGAAATCGTTTCCGATAAATTTATCGTACATGCGAAGCTTTCCGCAGGACGCAAAACTTCTGTCGGTAACAATATTAACGTTAGCATTTTTATAAGTTCCGTTCGGAAGAATAATATTATGTGCGTTTGAAGAATAGTAATTTTCTCCTTCAACAAATCCTGCCCAGTCTATATCTTTTATAAGCGCGTAGGTACAATATGCCGTAGCACCTTCGGTTTCTTTATATGCTGCAAGGTCTGCTTCCGACAAGTCTTCAAGATATCTCACATTGTAAAGATGTCTTGCATTTTTTATTGTATAATTAAAATGATCTATCGTTCCGAGAGCACCCGCATTTTCTTCACCTGATGTCTCATTTGCAAAAAACGCATCGGATACATTACTCTGTTTTACGGAAGTAGCTTTATATCTCGCACTGTAGCCCTGAACCGAACAATATATCTTTTCCGCATTTAATCCAAATCTGTGGAAGCTTAATGTCTTTGAAAACTTAACAGAACCGTTCTTTACGCTTTCCGCTTCCGAAAGCTTTGAAAAATCTTTGTTGTAAAGCTCGGTTGTTGCCTGAACATCAACAGCATCAAGCACAACTCTTACCTGATTGTCCTTGTCGAGATAAGCCAATATATCAAATTTACCAAGATTTTCGGACGTTGCATTTCCGTCTCCGTCATAAATATATCTGATAACTTCGCAAGGAACCGTATCCCTGTTCTCATAATTCTTCAAAGGATTCTTAGACGTATCAAGCGTAATATCAAGTGTCTTTTTCTTTGTTTTGTTATCAAATACGGAAATCTTGTAAGTAAGTTCATTTGTTGCCGAAGCATACTTTCCGAGTTTAAAGGAAAGATTAAGAGTTTCCTCGTTATTAAGCGAAATCTTCGAAATAGTCGGCTTGTCATTTTTTGAAACAAGTGCTGCCGAAAGAGTATCCACACCATAATATCCGACCATTCTTTCCCTGCGGTATGTTTCATATCTTGTGGCAATATTTACAAGACCTCTTAAATTATCGTTGGAATTGTTATATTCGAACGCTGCATAATCAGCATCATCTTTTTCAACAAACTTATCCGTATAGAATGCTGAGAAAACCTGACCGTCTTCCAAAGAAAACTCTATACAAATGGTTTCATTCAAAATGCTTGTATCATAAACATACGACTCAAGCAGCTCAAATACGATTGCCGCCGTCTTGCTGTCGGTTTCCTCACCCGATTTATATTTTACATAATCTCCTTTGTTACACATAGCATAACAAAGCGTGCCGGCTTCTTTTGAAACCCACACACTGTTTTCTTTTTTCAATTCTGCCGTATAGTTTTCTCCCTCGGCATAATAAATCGAATCAAGATTAACCTTATTTCCGAAAGCCTCCTTATATGCTCTGTCGGAAAAATCCGAAAGTGTACCGTTTTCGCTGTATTCCGAAAGCTGATTCTGCGCAGCAAGAAATAAGGTTTCCGCATATTCATTTTCTCTGTTGAAATCCGCCCAATCCTGCCATGCGACAAGACTCATAACCGATACCGAAAGTAAGATTCCCAGAACAAGAAAAGTAACAATCATTTCAACTAATGTGAAACCATCGTTACTTCTAAAGATATTCTTTTTAGGTTTTTTATCTTTTATTCTCTCTGTCAAAGTTACCACCTCCAAAGAAATCCAATCCCAGTTAGTAATATTATACAAAATTTTATGGTCAAGGTCAATTAAATCACGAAAAAACTCGCCTTTTTTATTGGCTTTTTTTACACGATTTACCACTTAGTATATCGGTATTTCCTTGAATTATTTTAATGTTTGTGCAAAATTAACAAAGTTTTTTCAAAAAAAGTATTTTTAACAATATAACTTCTTATTTAAAGCAACAAAAATTTTTTCCGATAAATCCGCATTTACAGTTATACCGTTCCATAATTCATTTGCTATAATTCCCTGATATAAAAGCATTTTTAATCCATTAATTGCAGGAATATTATTTTCTTCCATAAGTTTAATAAATTGTGTTTTTGCCGGATTATATATAAGATCGACCGCACACGATGCCTGCTTGTAAAATTCTTTATCAAAGATAAGCGGCAACCCGTCTTCCGCTTTAAGTCCGACGGAAGTACATTGAATAAACATATATCTTCCCTGCGGTATTTCATTATATTCATCCGCCTTAAGAGGTATGAATTTTTCTATGTCGTTTAGGGATGTGTTTATTTTCTCAGAACTGTTTTTTTCTCTTAAAAGTTCGTTCATATCTTTTGCAAGTCTCGTCGCATTTTCCAGACTTCTGTTTACGATATAGACTTTTTTTGCTCCGTATTTTAAACACATATATGCCACAGCTCTTGCAGCACCGCCCGCACCGAGCATTATTATTTCATTATCTTTTATATTCATTCCGGCTTCGATTATAGATTTATACAATCCTTCCATATCGGTATTATAGCCCTTATATCCGTTTTCACACCTTACAAGAGTATTTACCGCACCTATCTTTTTTGCATCTTCGTCTATATCCGAAAGGTAAGGAATAACCTTTTCTTTATACGGAACAGTAATATTCAAACCCACTATTCCGTCTTCGAAAGCTTCTTTTACATACCTGCCCAAATCATCTTGAATCTCAAACGGAATATATCTTTCTTCAAGCGATAATTCGTCAGAAATCGTATCATGAATTATCGGTGACAATGTATGCTTAATCGGATTACCGAATATACCGAGATATCTTTTTGATTCAATATTTTTGTAATCCTCCACTGCTTTTTGCATAATTTTCAATGTATTCATATAACCCTCCTAAAAGGCAAAAAGGCACCGGATATTTTCCGATGCCTTGTAACCGTTATTACTTTCTAAGTCCAAGTGACTCGATAAGCTTTCTGTAACGCTCGATATCCTTGCTCTTAAGATATGCAAGAAGATTTCTTCTCTGACCTACCATCTTAAGAAGACCGCGTCTTGAATGATGATCCTTTGGATGAACCTTGAAATGCTCATTAAGATCATTGATTCTTGCAGTGAGTAATGCAACCTGTACCTCAGGTGAACCTGTATCACCCTCTGTACGACCGTACTTCTCGATAATGTCTTTCTTCATTTCTGCTGTAATCATAGCTTTTCCTCCATTTATCAAATATATAATCAATTCACCGGGTAAAGGACGGAGTCCCCGTTTACTAAGTGAACGACTTGATTATATTAACATAACGCATCAATAATGTAAAGTATAAATTTAAATAATAAAAAGCTTTATTTTTTCCGGAAATTATTTATAATACATAATATACCGTAAACAGTTATAACAGTAAATATATCTGTTAAACTTTCGTGAAACACATTGCACAAATTTACAATTATTTATTGAATTGCGGTCAAAATAATATATCAAGCGAGGAAAACAAATGAGCGGATCAGGTTTCGGCAAATTATTCAAAATTACAACATGGGGAGAATCACACGGAAAAGCCATAGGTGTGGTAATAGACGGATGTCCTTCGGGTCTGTCTCTTTGTGAAGAAGATATTCAAATATTTTTAGACAGAAGAAAGCCCGGTCAAAACGAGTTTACGACTTTAAGAAACGAAGATGATAAAGTTGAAATTCTTTCGGGAATATTTGAAGGAAAAACCACAGGAACTCCTATATCACTTATAGTTTACAACAAGGATCATCACTCGACCGATTACGGCAATATCGCCTCCTGCTATCGTCCGGGACATGCCGATTTTACATATGATTCAAAATACGGTTTCAGAGATTACAGAGGCGGCGGTCGTTCTTCGGGACGCGAAACCATTGGCAGAGTCGCCGCAGGTGCGGTTGCCATAAAAATCCTTAAAGAGCTTGGAATTACCTTTACTTCATATGTAAGTTCAATCGGAGAACTGCTTATAGACTATGATAATTTTTCCGAACAGGAAATTAAAAACAACCCGTTTTATATGCCTGATGCGGAATGTGCCAAAAAAGCCGAAGAATACTTAAAATCCATAATGAGCGATTCCGATTCTGTCGGTTCATCCATTGAATGCATAATAAAAGGTGTACCTGCCGGAATCGGCGAACCGGCATTTGACAAACTCGATGCACTTCTCTCACAAGCCGTAATGTCTATCGGAGCTGTAAAAGCGGTTGAAATAGGCGACGGTATTTCGGTTGCGACAGCCAGAGGTTCCGAGAACAACGATAGTTTTTATGTAAACAACGGAAAGGTTGACAAAAAGACCAACCATTCAGGAGGTATACTCGGTGGAATCAGTGACGGTTCTGATATTTTTTTAAGAGCCTCCATAAAGCCCACTCCTTCAATCTTTAAAGAACAGGAAACCGTTACAAATGATTTGAACGACACCGTTCTTTCGATAAAAGGACGTCACGATCCGATTATCGGACCTCGAGCCGTAGTTGTTGTTGAATCAATGTGCGCTATCACAATTCTTGACCTTATGCTTCAAAACATGGGCACAAAACTCGAAAACATTAAAAAGATATATAATTAGCAAAAATGTCTGATAAATATAAACCGATAATCATTAACGGTAAATAACAAAAAACGGGAATGCTGTAATCATATAGCATTCCCGTAAATTATTATTACACTATTTTACACTTTTGCTCTCGGATGAGCTTTGTCATATTCCTGTTTTATCTTACTTTGACGACTCTTAAGATATATCTGTGTTGTCGATATATCAGAATGTCCAAGCATTTCCTGAACAGCCTTTAAATCCGCCCCATTGTTAACAAGATGCGATGCGAAGGAATGTCTGATCATATGAGGTGTTATATCCTTATCAATTCCGGCTTTCTTTGCATAAGACTTAATCAGCTTCCAGAATCCCTGTCTGGTCATCTTTTCGCCCTTCAAATTCGTGAAAAGCAAATCACTTTCGCCACACATATCAGGTCTTGCTTTTTTAATATAATATTCAAGCGCTGATTTGGCAGCATTTTCAATCGGTATTACTCTTTCTTTATTACTATCCTTACACAAAATATAATTAAGCGTAAGATTTACATCTTCAAGCTTTATAGATATAAGTTCAGAAACTCTAAGTCCTGTAGCATATAAAAGCTCAAGCATAGCCTTGTCTCTTATCTCTTTATTATTCTTATCAGACGGTTGTTCCAACAAAAGATTTATCTCTTCAATAGATAAAACATCCGGAATCTTTTTATCTATTCTTGGTGCCCTTAGCTGGTCAGTACAATCCTCACTTATCATTTTATTTTTAAATAAATACATAAAAAAAGATTTTATACTCGCCACATTTCTGGATATAGTAGCAGAAGACATCCCCTGTTTGCCTAAAGAACTTATATATGTACTCAAGTCAGTTGAGTTTACCTCATGCACATCTTCAATTCCATTATTATTAAAATATTTGCACATTTTCAGTAAATCTCTTTTGTAAGATGCGATAGTATTTCCACTGGACCTCTTTACTTCACTTAAGTAATTTATATATTTATCAACGTATTCTCCCATGTGTATTCCCCTTATCATCCAGGTGTAAGACTTAAGACCATGCTGCAATAAAACAAAATAATAATATGTCGAATTCAGCCTACAGATATGATTTTAAATTCTAATTAACATAAAATCAAGTATATTTTTTTCTGTAAACCATTTTAAAATCAACGTTTTTGAGTAAATTCTACAAAATAGAGAACTATAAATCTTTTTCCAACTACATATTGCCCTTTTAGCTCAAAAAAATTCTTAAAAAATTTTCTTCTAAAAAAACACCACATACAGTTAACATAACAATAACTGATATAAAACGTACCTTATTTTTATTAAATACCCGTCCCTTATAAAATTTGTAAATCAAATCTATACACAAAAAATATATAATATAATGCGGTAATATACTTATAATAAATATTCCTGCATAGTATATTCCTCCGTAATTTGTCTGAACAGACATCATCATTCCATATAATGCCCCTAACAAAACAATTATTGCATGATATAACAAATCCGGCTTTATTAATTTCATAAGAATTATTATTAGTAATACCTGTTTAATTCTTTTAAAAAGAAGTATTAAAAAGGATGAAACTATCGGAAGCGATAAAACTCTTTTAATGTCTTCAATTGTAAACATCAGATAATCAAACGAATAACCTCTTTTTATAATTATATTAATAATCAAACTTGAAAAAAATACAGCAACTATAGCTATAAGCAATTCACTATAGTTATGAACCTTACCCGAACCAGACATAACAATCACCCCATAAAAAAAATAGAAAACAATCCGTTCTCTATTTTTTATGTTATATGTTATTTAATTATTCCACTGGATTTCATTTCTTTATATGCAAATATCGCTGCAATAGTTTTGCTGTCAACAATTGTACCGTCATAAATCATATCTATAGCTTCTGAGATAGGAACATGCAAAAGTTCTATAAACTCATTTTCATCAAAATGTTTTTTTCCTTTTATCAGATCAGTTCCTATAAAAACATCCGTTGTTTCATCAAATGTTCCAATTGACGAGACCAGCTTAGTAACATGATAAACCTTCTGAGGAACATAACCCGTCTCTTCTTCTGCTTCTCGAAGCGCACAAATCTTTCCTTCTTCCTCAGGATAGTTAAATGCTCCTGCAGGTATCTCTACGCTCATTCTATCGATAGAATTTCTATACTGTCTGACCAGATATGTATATTCTTTTTCATCTACAAGCAAAATTCCTGCACCGCCACCTTTTTTATGCTCAATAAAATCATACTCCACTACTCTTCCATCCGGAGTTTCAAGATAATCCTTATATAGCCTTACTATCTTTGATTCACATAAAAGTTCAAGTTTTTTTCTCTTAAATTCATTCATTTTTTTGACCTCCAAAGCAGTTCCCTGTCTTTTCCCATATCTTCATAAATGTCCTTAAAACATAAAGGGTGTGAAAAAATCCACACCCTTTAATCTTGTTATTTTGCAAAATCAGTAACTCTTGACTCTCTGATAAGGTTTACTTTAATCTGTCCTGGATATTCAAGTTCATCTTCAATCTTCTTGGATATATCCCTTGCAAGTAAAACCATATCCTCATCAGTTACCTGATCCGGAACTACCATAACACGAATTTCTCTACCTGCCTGAATAGCAAAAGTCTTTTCAACGCCCTTAAACCCATTGGCAATTTCTTCCAACGAAGTAAGACGTGTAGTGTAAGTTTCCAACGTTTCTCTTCTCGCACCCGGTCTTGCGGCTGAAATAGTATCAGCAGCCTGAACAATGCAAGCAATTAAACTCTGAGGTTCCACATCTCCATGATGCGCCTCAACCGCATTTAATACAATAGGTGTTTCTTTATACTTTTTACATAAATCAACACCAATTGTAACATGCGAGCCTTCCATCTCATGATCAATTGATTTACCTATATCATGCAACAAACCTGCACGCTTAGCAAGTCGAACATCCTCTCCGAGCTCACCTGCTAATAATCCGGACAAAAGTCCAACCTCTATGGAATGCTTTAATGCATTTTGTCCATAGCTCGTTCTGAATTTCATTCTACCTAATAGTTTAATTAATTCAGGATGAATTCCATGCACTCCAACCTCAAGGGCTGCAGCCTCTCCTTCTTCCCTCATCATGGTTTCAACTTCTTTTTGAGCTTTTTCAACCATCTCCTCAATTCTCGCAGGATGAATCCTTCCATCAACTATAAGCTTCTCAAGTGCAATTCTTGCAACTTCACGTCTTATAGGATCAAAGCTCGAAAGAACTACCGCTTCAGGTGTATCATCTATAATCAAATCAACGCCTGTAAGAGTTTCAAGAGTTTTAATATTTCTACCCTCTCTACCTATAATTCTTCCTTTCATCTCATCATTAGGTAACTGTACCAACGAAATCGTCGTTTCTGATACGTGGTCAGCAGCACACTTTTGAATAGCTGTAACAACGTAATCCTTTGCCTTCTTATCGGCTTCTTCTTTTGCTCTTGTTTCTAATTCTTTGATCATGACTGCAGTTTCATGTTTAACATCGTCTTCAACAGTCTTTAATAAGTATTCCTTTGCTTGTTCAGAGGTCAAACCTGAGATTCGCTCAAGTTCCTGAGTCCTTTTTGCTTCCAAATCCGATATTTCACGCTTTTTTGCATCGAGTTCAGCTTCTTTCTTAGATAAAAAAGCTTCCTTCTTTTCAACAGCTTCAGTCTTTTTATCAAGATTTTCTTCTCTTGACAATACGCGTTTTTCCATGCGTTGAAGTTCACTACGACGTTCCTTGACCTCTTTATCGATGTCATTTTTAGTCTTAAGAGCCTCTTCCTTAGCTTCAAGAAGTGTTTCACGCTTTTTTGCTTCAGCACTTTTAAGTGCCTCATCTATAATCTCTCTTGCCTTATCCTCAGCTTTTCCAACCTTTGCTTCTGCAATATTTTTTCTGTATGCAACAGCAACAAACCAGGTTATGACAACTGCTAAAATCAACACAATAGCGAAGATTATATATTTCAGCATTACTCAGGAGCACCTCCTTATTAAGTTTTCATTGCATAAAATACAACAGTTAAATATTATACTTTTTTTATATATGTGTCAAGGAAATAATTATTTTTTTTGTTGAAAATGTATTATAAACATTGTGAAAATTCAGCATTTTCCCTATATTTTTTTACAATTTTACTAATTTTCTCATAGGAAAATCCTCTACGCAGAAAATACGACTGAATCCTGTTTCTAATCCTGATATCATTTAAATCCATGCTTATGAATCTTTTTTTAAAAATATCTTCTATCTTATCTTCTTCAGCTTCCGGAACAGATAACTCATATATTTTTTCTTCTGCGAGAGATTTATCTATCCCTTTTTCTGCCAATTCCTTATAAATCAGTTTTATCCCTTTTTTATTCATATTGCTTTTGATATATGAAAGGGTATAGCTCTCATCATTGACAAAGTTATATTCTAAGAGTTTATCCATAGCTTTATCAATTTCAAAATCACTATACCCTTTACTCTTTAGTTTATCTGTCAACTCCTTTGATGTCCTGTTCTTAAATGTCAGCAGATAAACTGCCGTATCAAAAGCCGAATAACGAGCTTTTGAATTATCCATATAAAATTAAACCTCGTATGTATCTCCGGACGAAATAGATGTTCCAACTGTTTCTACATCGTCAGAATCACCTATACCACACTTTGCTCTTACCAAACTCTCAATCTGCGATGTAAAATCAGGATGATCTGCAAGATATATCTTTGTATTTTCACGTCCTTGTCCTATCTTTTCACCATTATATGAGTACCATGCTCCTGATTTATTGATTATGTCATACTGAACAGCAAGATCAAGTATATCTCCTTCTTTTGATATTCCCTTACCAAACATTATATCAAATTCAGCTTCCTTGAAAGGAGGTGCAATCTTATTCTTAACAACCTTAACTCTGGTACGGTTACCTACAACCTCGCCACTGACTTTAAGTGTTTCTATTCTTCTGACATCAAGTCTTACCGATGAATAAAACTTTAATGCACGTCCGCCTGTTGTAGTTTCAGGATTACCGAATAAAATTCCTACCTTTTCTCTTAACTGATTTATAAAAATCACTACACAGTTTGATTTACTTATAATACCTGTAAGCTTTCTCAACGCCTGAGACATAAGTCTTGCCTGAAGTCCCACATGCGAATCACCCATCTCACCATCAATCTCAGCCTTTGGAACAAGCGCAGCAACCGAGTCAACTATAATGACATCAACCGCTCCGGATCTTACCATGGTTTCAGTTATTTCCAAAGCCTGTTCACCATTATCCGGCTGTGATATGTATAAATTGTCTATATCTACCCCAATATTCTTTGCATATACAGGATCAAGAGCATGCTCCGCATCTATGAAGCCTGCAATACCACCCATCTTCTGAACCTCTGCAACCACATGAAGCGCAACTGTTGTCTTACCACTTGACTCGGGTCCATAGATCTCTATAACCCTTCCCCTCGGCATACCTCCGAGTCCAAGTGCTATATCAAGACTTAAAGAGCCTGTAGGAACGACCTCAATATTCATATGTGCCGATTTATCTCCAAGCTTCATAACCGAGCCCTTACCATACTGTTTTTCAATCTGAGCCAAAGCGGCATCCAATGCTTTTTGTTTTTCTTCACTTGCCATAATACTTTTTACCTCCCAGCAAACATTTGTTCGTTTTTAACAATATAATATAAAACGGAATGGTTGTCAATACTTTTTTCGAATTTATGTTCGATTTTCGCTTGACGTCTTTGAATAATATGTTATAGTTATTCTACTTTATTTTCTACCTCTATGTAAAGAGTAAATTATTATATTTCTACAGATAAAAACTAATAATGGTTTATTTTTCTTTTTAAATATTATATAATCAGCTTATTAAAGTCAGGAGCACATTTTATGAAAACATTAGCAATAATAGCTGAATATAATCCATTCCATAACGGTCATCTTTATATGCTTAACCACGCCAGAGATTTAACCGGTGCCGACTATAGCATAGCCCTAATGAGCGGTAATTTTACGCAGCGGGGACTGCCTGCCATATGCGATAAATTCACTCGAGCAAAGGCATCTGTTTTATCAGGCATAGATTTGTGTCTTGAGCTCCCTTTCGTTTATGCAACCGGAAGTGCTTACGACTTTGCCAATGGAGCTATCAGTATTCTTAACAAACTTAATTCTGTTGATTATCTTTGTTTTGGTGCAGAAAATGACGATATAAAATTATTTGATATCATAACTGATATTATAGTAAAAGAACCTGATGAATATATTAATATACTAAGATCCGAACAAAAAAAAGGTCTTTCATATCCTTTGGCAAGACTTAACGGAATACTCGATTATATAAGGCACTTAAATATTTTTGATACCTTAACTTCAAAGGAAATGCAA
Organism: uncultured Lachnospiraceae bacterium; assembly: GCA_902800325.1. Classification (GTDB taxonomy): domain Bacteria; phylum Bacillota; class Clostridia; order Lachnospirales; family Lachnospiraceae; genus Coprococcus_C. The sequence goes on along the minus strand of CADCDW010000020.1, from coordinate 11,148 downwards.
TCTATAAAAGATATTCTCTCAAAGCCCAATAATATACTGGCTATAGAATATCTTGCCGCACTTAAAAGAACAAATTCAGATATAGTACCCATTATAATAAAGCGTAAATCAGCAGGATATAAAGAAGAAAATATAAACGGTTCCATAAGCTCGGCTTTCGCCATAAGAACAGTTGTAACAGAAACATCAAAAGAAGAGCTTATAAATAAATTAGTAAACGATATGCCTAAATCTTCGCTTGAATGCTTTTATAATATGTACGGCAAAGAATATCCGCTTTCCTTATCTTCCCTTATGCCTTTTATTCAGGCAACATGCTCTTTGGGAACAATCAACAATAAGGAAATATGCGATTTAAACGATACACTCTTAAACAAATTATACAAAGCCGACTTATGTCTGACATATGAAGCTTTAGTTAAAGCACTAAAAACAAAAGATATAACAGAAACCAGAATCAATAGAGCTCTGCTCCATCTGATAACGGGATATGAAGAAAAAGACAGACGAAGCTTTTATAAGAACGGTACCGGTTTTTATGTAAATATTTTGTCATTTAAAAAAACCGCATCAGCTTTAATCAGACATATTAACGAACATAGTTTTATTCCGGTCATTACAAAAAAATCAGACTTTGAAAAAATCATTGATTCATGCCAAAATATCGACATTAAAACCGCTAAGAAAATGTGGCAGTTTGATATCGTCGCATCAAACCTATATAGGCAGTTGATTTATAATACCCTGGGAACATATATCGAAAATGACTTTAAAACCGTTCTTCCTATAGTTGAACTTTAAATTTATTCATATAATAAATATCACAGCATATATTTTATAAATTACTTTTATATAATATATATGGCTGTGATATTTTTTTATATGATTTTTATGCTGGCAATGATTAGCAATAATGAAATAGTTTTTAAGGGCGCAACTGACGGACTTATGCTCTGGTTTAACAATGTAATACCTCTTTTGCTTCCGTTTATGCTTATGTCAGCCCTTATTGCAAAACATATAAACAATCTTCCGTCAGATCTGCAAAAGACCTATGCTGTTTTGATTACTCTTTTCACAGGTATACTATGCGGATATCCATTGGGTGCAAAAAACTCGGCTGAATTTGTAAAAAGGAATGCATACAGCAAAGAAACAGGCAATCTCCTATGTCCGCTTTGCAGCAACTGCAGTCCTATGTTTCTGTCCGGATATATAATAAATTATGTATTGAATAAAAAAGTTTCTTTTTTTAAAGCGATAATTTTAATATACCTTCCATATATATCCTGTATATTAATTGTATGTTTTTTTAACAAAGTTTCCGGGAAAAAAAAGGATGTTGTGTTAAAACCGGATTTTGATAATAAAACAGTCTCCGGAAACAATAATGAAGACTTAGTACTCTCAACAATCATTCAAATCACATATGTTGGTTTTTATATAATTATTTGTTCGATAATAAGCGAAATGATCCTGTCACTTAATTTAGTCTCGTTATATTCCGATATTTGTAATCATTTTAACTTATCTTTCAATGTCCAAATGTCATCATTTATAGTAAAACTGAAAACTTTACTTTCAGGGATAACCGAAATAACAAAAGGTACTTTCTCAGTTTCAACAAGTTCCGTCTTTTCTTTGCCTCAAAAAGAAGCTTTAGTTCTATCCGTTACTTCATTTGGCGGTATATCAGCCCTGCTGCAAACAAAAGCTGTAATCAAGGATTCCGGACTATCGATAAAGCATTACATATTAACAAAGACCATATGTGCTTTTGCAACATATGGTCTGTCATTGATAATACTTTAAATACAATTCAATTTTACTGACAAATATTTTACATATAACAAACTACTCATCTAAGAAATCTTCATCATCCTCATCAAAATCATCATCATCATTATTTTGCTCGCCATATACATCGACATCATCTCCAAAATCAGCTTCGGACTGTTCAGGTGCAGGCTGTGTCTTTACATCATCAAAATTATCAGCGGCTTCATCATCTGCCTCCTCATAGGACATAGAACTTGAAGCTGTAAGAAGGTTTATATTGGCTTCCATCTCACTTATATTGTTATCAAATACATATGTATCACTTTCAAGAGATTCGATAAGCGTTCTGTAGTTTTCCTTTTCAGCATCATGTATTCTGTTATAAAGATCTCTCATTTCTGAAAGCTTATCTTTTGTATAATACATAGCACCAAGTCTTATTTCATTTGCTTCCTCAGAAGCCTGATCTACTATCTGCTGTGCCTGATTTCTCGCCATCTCAAGTATCTCATTGGCTCTTACATTTGCAAGCTCTGTTATATTATGTTGGTCAACAAGACGATTAGCTTCGTTAACTGATTCAGTAATGATAGCATCTGAACGAGTTCTGGCATCAGCAAGAATTGCCTCTTTATTTCGCATAATCTTTCGGCATCTTTCAATCTCACTTGGAAGCTTAAGCTTAAGCTCTTCAAGCATAGATTCAAGCTCATCCTTATGAACTACAATCTTTGTCTGAGACAGAGGCTGATACTTACAGCTATCAATAAATATCTCTATCTGGTCTATCATTTCTTCCACGCCTTTTTTACCCATTATCCTTATATCCTCCTACGCTTATTTCATCTTATCTATAAGTTTTGATATAACACATTCAGGTACGAAGTCTTTTAAATCCACTCCATACTTAGCATACTCTTTAACCACACTCGAACTCAGGTATGAATACTCAATACTTGTTGATAAAAATACTGTATCAACATCGGGAGCAACTACACGATTACTCTGTGCCATCTGCATTTCCAGGTCAAAATCAGTTAATGCTCTAAGTCCTCTTATAACTACATTGGTCTTCTTCTGTTTTACAAAATCAACGAGAAGCCCTTCAAAGGATTCTACAGATACATTTGGTAAGTTCTCAACTGTATCCTTCAACATTTTAACACGTTCTTCCAAAGAAAACAATGGTGTTTTTGATGTATTGTTCAAAACTCCAACAATTACATGGTCAAATATTTTTGAAGAACGCTTTATAATGTCATAATGTCCAAGTGTCACGGGATCAAAACTTCCCGGATAAACAGCTACTGTCATAATCTAATCTCTTTTCTTTAAAAATATATGTTTATTGGTTTTATATCTCTTTTCTTTTGTGATTTCAAAGCCCAGGTCATAAACATAAGAAAAATCCTCATTTAAAGTCGCCTCAACAACTATAAGTGTATCCTCTGTAAATATTTTATTAGCAAGTACTTCAAGCACCTGTTTTTCCAAACCTTTTTCATATGGAGGATCCATAAATATCACATCAAAATCAACTTCCTTTAAACCCCTGACATAAGAAACCGCATCTGCTTTAATAATATGAGATTCTTCTTTAAAATGAGTGAATTTAACATTATCTTCTATACAAGCACACGCTTTGGGATTAAGTTCAACAAAGGTACAGGAAACCGCCCCTCTGCTTAGCGCCTCAATTCCTATACCGCCACTTCCTGCAAATAAATCCAGAAACTTCGATTCAGGAATATATCCCATCATAATATTAAACAATGTTTCTTTTATTCTGTCTGTTGTAGGTCTTGTATCAAGTCCTTCAATCGTTTTTAAAGGAAGACTCCTTGCTGTTCCCGCAATAACTCTCATTATGTACAACCTCTCCTGATTTGTCAACTTATATTTTTATAAAAACAACCTTCACTATAATATATTTATCAGTAATTATGTTTTTTATTTATTCATTAAATCCTTAAACCACTTACCTGTTTCAGAAAGCTCATCATCACTCCATCCTGATGTTTTATTGCATGACGAAGCTATAAGTGACGAAGTTTCATCCTTGTTTGAAATATTCCATACAGCATATGAAAGATTATTCTCATTTATAAATGAAAACCATTTATCTGCTTCACCATAATCTATAGCACCGTTACCCGATGCATCACATATACTGCACTCACTTATAAACACCGGTATACCTTTATCCAATGCAGTCTGTGCTTTATTTCTTATATTATCCTTATGCGTACTTGCGTAAAAATGAACTGCATACATAATATTATCATAACCGTTTATCGGATCATTTGCAGCTATATCTACATCCTGCGACCATGTTGGAGTTCCGACAATTATTATAGCATCAGGACAATTCTTTCTTATAACAGGTATAACTTCTTCGGCATAGCTCTTTATATCCGACCATGAGGTTCCACCATTAGGTTCATTACAGATTTCATATATTACATTATCATAATCTTTGTAGCTGGCAGTCACCTCTTCAAAGAAAGCTATGGCATCTGCCTTGTTTACCTGTGGATTAAGATCATGAAGTATGTGCCAGTCAACTATAACATACATACCTAAATCTGTAGCTGCATTTACACCTTTATCAACAAGTCCTTTAAGATAAGTTTTATCTCCGCCGCTGCAATAGCCTCCGTTTTCATCAGTATACATGGCTATTCTTACCATATTTGCTCCCCACTCATCCCTGAAAGTCTTAAATGTATCGCTACTTACATAGTCAGGAAACCATGCTATACCATGTGTACTCGGTCCCTTCAACTGAAACTTATCACCATTTACATCAACTATATCCGTACCTTTAACAGAAAGCCTGCCATGATTTTCTACAGGTGTCTTTCCGTTATTGTCTTTTTTTGCATTCTGTGTATCGTCTTTTTGTTCATCTTTTTTCTTATCCTCTTCAGACTCATCTTTTTTGTCATCAGACAAATCTGCCGTTTCGGTTTCTTTATACTCAACCCCATCAACATATAAAACAGCCTGATTTATCGCTTTAAAAGCATCATCTGAAGCTGCTGTTACGATTATACCTATATCACCAAGGGACTGTTTTGATGCTACCGAACTGTTATATTCAACAGGAGTAAGCGTAAGCACTCCATCTTTTAAATCAGTATTGCAATTCCAAAAACTGTCAATGGTCGTATCTTTACCAACCTCAATCTTTACTGACCAGTCTTTTATCTCACTACCACTGTTGTTTACAATCTTTACATCAAACTGTCCTGACTGTTTTCCATTGTTTTCCCAACTATTCGAGCTTGAAACAGAAGCATAACAAAGGAGTTTTTCATTGCCGGAAGATAAATCGTCCTTATTGTCAGAGCTATCTTCTTTTTCTTCATCCTTAGATTTTTCAACATCCAAATTGTCCGCATCACTATCACTTGCATTTTTTTCTGTGGTTACCACTGATTCGGTTTCTTTTTTTTCATCCTTATCTTTACTTTTACCCTTATTAAATATTATAACAATCAATCCTATCACAACTACAGCAAGTATGGCTACGATTGCTATAAGAATTTTATTGGTATTCTTTTGTTTATTATCTCCCATTTCATTTCCTCCATAATTACAGATATACATTTTCTTTGAACTTACTTATCATAGAAAAGCACTCCAAGCGTTCCCGGACCACAATGGCTTGAAATCACTCCGCTCGCCTTGGTTTCTGTAATATTTTCAAATATATTTAACTCTTCAAGAAACTCTTTTACTTTTTTTACAACTTCTTCAGATGCATGAGAATGTGTTATAAATACCTGAGTCGGATCTGCTTTAAGAAGTTCTTCCTTCAAATCATTAACATATTTTAAGATTACTTTATCCTGTGAACCTCTATATTTTTTTGCAACATGCATCTTTCCGTCTTCGACAACTATCTCCGGCTTAAGCTTTAAAGTATTGCCCAAAAGCGCTGTTGCAGTTGAGCACCTTCCGCCTCTGCCAAGATAAGTAAGCGTATCGACAACAAAGCTTGCTCGTACCTTATCTCGTCTGTTATTAACAAGCTCAGCTATTTCGGATGCAGTTTTACCTTCTTTAATAAGTCTTGCGGCATATAGAATCTGTAGGCCTATACCCGTTGAAAGATTCATGGAATTAATAACGTAAACGTGATCACTGTATTTCAAATCCTCAGCTACCATACGTGCAACATTACAGCAGGTGCTCATATCTTCAGATATGCAAAAGAAAAGAATATCATACTCTTCATTTTTGTATTTTTCAATCATTTCCTTTGTCTTATCATATGTAATCGCTGCTGTCTTGGGAGTTGTTTTATTTGCATCAGCCCATTTAAATATCTCGGTAGAATCGGTGTCGATACCGTCCAGATAAGATTTATCATCCATTATAATACATAAAGGATCTATATCTATATCATTTTCCTTAACCTGTTCCCGGGAAAGGTCGCTTGAACTGTCTGTAATGATTTTGATTTTATTCATAATGATTCTCCTAAATTATATTATTAAAATATTATGATATAGGCGTCAAATGTACTTTTTGACACCATATGACATACGGATTGCTCTATTGCCAAAGCAATTCCTACAATCCTTGAAATATTCGAAAACTATATTCACTCTTATGAATTTACCACCTTTATATATCAAAATCAAGAATGATTTTAAAAGGGCTGCTATGCCCATTATCATTTGATAACGTGTATAACAGCCCCATTTGCTTGATAGGAGGGAAATAATTTTTCAGATAACTACTTACCTGACATCTGTCTTTCCTGCTCGGCGATCATCTTTTTAACCATCATACCACCCACAGAACCGTTCTGCTTTGAAGTAAGGTTACCATTATAACCATCAGTAAGAGGTACACCAAGCTCATTTGCTACTTCATACTTAAATCTGTCCAAAGCTGTTTTTGCTTCAGGAACGCTTGCACTATTCTTGCTCATAACATTTTCTCCTTGTACTGTAACTTTATTGTTTTACTCATCATATTGCAAATGTGAAAGGAAGTTTCACTTTAGCCATCAAGCTCTTTGCTTGATACACATATAGTATGTTCAAACAAGAATAAAATAAACTGGTAATTTTTGATGATTATATATTTATTTGTTTTATTTTTTCAACCATATCAGGTATAACCTCATCGCTTTTGGTATCGAGTATATCCTGTGCAAGACGAAGCATATCGGCATGATTATATATATCAGCTATATTAAACTGCATATCTCCACTTTGCCTTATACCAAAGAAATCTCCCGGACCACGCAGACGTAAATCTTCTCCGGCTATAAAAAAGCCATCATTGGAGTCTTCCAAAACCTTTAATCTGGATGTAACCTCATCATCATCCTCTTTTCCGTTAATAAAAATACAGTAGGATTGTTTATTTCCCCGCCCAACACGACCTCTTAGCTGATGAAGCTGTGCCAGTCCGAAACGTTCAGCATTTTCCACCATCATTACTGTAGCATTAGGATTATTTATACCAACTTCAATTACAGTAGTTGATACAAGAACATCTATATCACCGTCAAGAAATCTTTGCATTATTTTGTTTTTTTCATCTGCTTTCATTTTTCCATGTAATGTTTCTACAACCGCTTCAGGTAAAAGTGCGTCTTTAAGTGTATCTGTATATTCTATAACATTGGTAAGATCCATGGTATCACTTGCATCTACCATAGGACATATGACATACACCTGACTTTTTTGAGCAATTTGTCCCGCAATAAATCTATATGCAGTATTTCTATAATTTGTACCAACTACACAGTTTTTAATCGGTTTTCTTCCCTTTGGAAGTTCCTTTATAACAGAGATATCCAAATCACTGTACATAATTATAGCCAGAGTTCTTGGAATAGGGGTTGCACTCATTACCAAAACATGAGGATAATCACCCTTTGACGCAAGTCGGTTTCTTTGATTTACTCCAAAACGATGTTGTTCATCTGTCACAACAAGCGCAAGGTTTTTAAATTCAACCTTATCCTCGATAATCGCATGAGTACCTATAAGTATATCTATTCTTCCTTCAGATATATCATCATATATTCTTCGTTTTTCTTTCAAAGAAGTAGAGCCAACAAGGTATTCTACTTTTATATCAAAGTCTTTAAACAGCCTGGACAACTCATCAAAATGCTGCCTTGCAAGAACCTCCGTCGGAACCATAAGAGCTCCCTGATATCCTTCTTTTGCGCATGCAAAAAGCGATGCGGCTGCAACTATGGTTTTTCCGGAACCAACATCACCCTGAACCAACCTGTTCATAACATTATCGCTTCCCATATCTGACAAGATATCTTCTATAGCCTGCTGCTGTCCTTTCGTAAGACTATATGGAAGACTTTCTATAAAACCGGCAACTGCTTTTCCTTGAACAATCTTATGGTTATTGGTAAGACGTATATTTTCATTTTTAAGAATCTTTAACTCATATAAAAACCTGTAAAACTCATCAAACGCGATTCTTCTTATGGCATTTTTCAAAAGTTCTTCATTCATCGGGAAATGAATATTTTCATAGCTTTCGGTAATCTCCATAAGATTATTCTCATTTCTTATATCAGCCGAAATATAATCCTTCAGGTTAAGGTATGCTGACCTGGCACTTTTTACAGCTTTTTGAAAAGTTTTATTGGAAAGACCTTTTGTCAGTGGATATACCGGCTGAAGTTCCTGTCTCATACTTTCATATTCTTTCGGCTTATAATACTCAGGATGTTCCATAACCCGCATATTGTTTTTTATCTTTATCTCTCCGACAAAAACATAGGTTTCTCCCTTATGAAACATATTTTTTAAATAAGGCTGATTAAACCACGTAATCTTAAGAGTTCCGGAACTGTCTTTAACTGTCATTGTAACTATTTTAAGACTTCTTATTCTTCTGACATCCACATAAGAATATACAATACCCTCAATTACGTTTCTGACACCGATTTTTGTATCTTTTATATCAACAGGTTCGCCGTAAAAAATGTAATCTCTCGGAAATGTATTGACAAGCTCACCTACGGTATGAATACCAAGCTTGGCAAAACATGACGCGGTTTTATCTCCTATACCTTTAATTGTTGTAATATTTTCTCTTAAATCCATGTATAACTCCATATATAACATTCATCAATGTAACAACTGTCATAACCAGCAAAGCATAACCCGGCAGGTACCAAAGTTTTCCAAATACTTTGTAAATCCACTCAAGCGGTGAATCCGGTGAGGGTCTTAATACAAACATATAATTAACATCATTAACCCTGTCAAATATATATATTATCGGAACTATTATAACAAGAAAAGCCATCGCTTTCCACATTTTATAAACAGAAGGATTAATCCTTTTCCCCAGAAGTCCCAGTATTGTATAGACAACTATTCCTCCATGAAACAAAAAACCCTGAAATGTAATAAAATTTAAAGCAGGATAATAACTCCAATCCGGGAAGATAATCGCAAAAACGGTTCCCGGAAAGCACAAACTATATATAATCTGTCCTAAAAAATCCCATTTGCAAAAAGCATGCAAAAAGCATAAAAAGCCTGCCAGACTGCACAGATGTAAAGGCAGTTCATAAACTGACATATGATGTCCGAAAGACAATACTATTATCCTTAACATAATCAAAAATACCAAAGATATGCCTATTATTTTTAAAATTATGTCTTTTCGTTGTTCATTTAAATTAACAAAATATATTCCGATAGCTACAGAAATAATTATAATCACCGCAAGCCAGCATATATGATATGCACTGAACTGACCAAAGCCCGCACCATCAGGTATATCATCACTGTATGTCCAAAAATTCAAACTATCATTCATTTTTAATTATTCACCTTATTAAAATACAAAAACTGTCACTTTACATTTTATCCGTAAAGTGACAGTTTTATAACATATCATATTTTATTCAACTGAAAGAATATAATAGTAAACAGGCTGATCTCCCGGATGAAGTTCAATTTCATAATCAGGATAAGTATCCGAAAGAGCCTTAACAAGCTTTTCTGCTTCCTCATTATTTACATCCTGACCATAATAAACACTTATAAGTTCAGAACCGTCATAAGCCATCTCTTTAACAAGCTCTTTAACAACTTCAGTTATATCTGTTCCAACCCATTCAGTAGTCAGTTTACATCTGTACTCTTCACCGTTTGCTTTTATAAGATATTCAGTATCAAACACCCTAGTCTTATCACTTGATGATTCTGGGTCAAACATTCCTGACGATGGACGTGCGAACATATACCGTAACCAGTTTCCTTCTGGTAAAAGCCCATCTGTATTACCTGTATTTATCTTTATACTCTGATCCATAATTTCGATTCGTTCAATAATACTCTCGAACTCATCTAACTTATATATGTAATCAACAATTGCTTTTGCACAATCCTTCACTACAACTGGCAGCTTGATTGCTGAATCAAGCACTTCAGTCTGGCCAGAAATTTCATTTTCAAGCTCATCATAAAGAGCAGGTCTTTTTGCAAGATAATAGACCAGATTACCTAGATATGCAGATGAGACATTTGGAACATCCATCTTTCCTAAAACACAAGACCCAAAGATATCCTTACATGATCTGATTTTATCACCGGCATTAACCAGATTTTTACCTGGTCTAAATCCCTGATCTCCGTTAATGAATTTTTTCATATACTCTCTATCATTTTCAGAGTCAAAAAGATTAACATATGCAGATCCGCTATAATCCTGTGCTTTAACACAATCCATTACATCAGTATCAGTTCTCATATGATTATCAAAAAAATCGCAATACTGATATAAAGCCTGCGCATATTTTTTGCACATTACTGCCAGATACAACCATTGATTTGAAAAGAAAACATAGGTTTTATCAGTTTGAACAACTGATGTTGCTCCCCAAATTTTGCAATATGCTTTCTCCTCCTGTGAAAACATCTCGTCCAACTTTATTCTTAAGCTTTCACTTATTGTAATTTCTGGAATAAGTCCTGCCTTTATACTTTCAGGTTGAAGCGCAGGATCATTTAAATCTGCAAACATCTATTTACACCTCCAATATTTGTTTCACTATTTGCTCTGATACCTTTTCAACTACCGGTACTGCTACGCTATTTCCAAACTGCTGATATGCCTTGGTGTTTGAATCCGGCAATTTAAATTCTTTAGGGAATCCCTGTAAATTAGCAGCTTCCCTTGGAGTTATTTTTCTTGGATTCTTTCCCGGTTGTTCAATCAATATTTCGCTACCATCTTTGTAATACCTTCTCGATATAGTACTTGTGTATTCTGAATTTCCATTGAATAGGCAATATCCGAATCCATTTCCTTTTTCTTCATGTTCCATCTTTCTTCTTTGATGTCCTGCCCACAATT
>CADCDW010000019.1:23290-57644 GCA_902800325.1 uncultured Lachnospiraceae bacterium | reverse complement strand
CAAACTTAATAATAAGATTTATTTATGAGATATGGAAGAGGCCTCGTGCCTCTTCTTTTATTTTTTCTCTTATTGCCAACTAAAATTATACTTTAAGTTTACAGGAGTAAGTGTCGATTATAAAGTATGGTATGTACGAAGTCCGGGAGCGGCAGGGACTTCTTATGACCACGGAAGGTAATGTAGTCCACTACGGCTACATCGAGAAATTTATTGAGAACCTCGGTGACCACTTCAATATCCGCGAGATCGCTTTCGACCGCTGGGGAGCCATTCAGATGGTGCAATCGCAACGATCATGGCTTTCGACCGTGCAATCCGCTGTGGAAACGACAATGCTACCTCGGTCTATGACGAAAGGGGCATTTTATTCATTTGACCTCTGTATATTTAACCTTAAAAAGGAGACAATATTAAGGGGAAATTCCCTCAACAACTTGATATTTACCTTAAAATATGCTAATATTTAAGGGAATATGATGGGAGGTAAGGTAATGAGAGAGTTCAACTACTCATTGATTAGGGATAAAAAGTGGGACTCCGATCTGCTGGGGCTTATTGCTGCCATATACAAAGAGGCCGGAAAACAGGAAATGTATCTGAAGCAGAGACCGGAGGAACTTGAAAAGCTGGTGGATATAGCCAAGGTGCAGAGTACGGAGGCTTCAAATGCCATCGAAGGGATTGTCACCACGAACACACGCATCAGACAGCTTGTCGAGGAGAAAACAACACCGAAAAACCGTGATGAACAGGAAATCGCCGGTTATAGAGATGTGCTTGGAATTATTCATGAGAGCTTTGATGCGATTCCGATTACGCAAAACTATATCCTGCAGCTGCATAAAATCCTATACAGCCACATGAACAATCCTCTGGCAGGCAGGACAAAGACGGTGCAGAACTATATCAGTGCGACATATCCGGATGGGCATACTCAAACGCTCTTTACTCCGCTTGCACCATATGAAACGCCGGATGCGCTGGACAGACTGTGCGAGGAATACAACCGGGTTATAGGAAATCTGGAGCTTGAGCCGCTGATTGCGATACCCGTTTTCATTCACGATTTTCTCTGCATCCATCCGTTCAATGACGGAAACGGGCGTATGAGCAGACTGCTGACAACGCTCCTTCTATACAGAAGCGGATTCTATGTCGGGAAATATATATCGCTGGAAGCAAAAATCGCAAAGAACAAGGATTTGTATTATGATGCGCTGTCTGCATCACAGGATGGCTGGCATGAGGGAGTAGATGATCCTGTTCCGTTTATCAAATATCTGCTGGGGACGATTCTTGCGGCATATAAGGATTTTGAAGATCGTTTCTCCCTTGTGGAGACTAAACGCTCTGCTCTTGATACGGTGAGACTTGCCACACAGAACAAGATTGGGAGATTTACCAAGCAGGACATCCGCGAACTTTGTCCGTCTCTCAGCATCAGTTCCGTTGAGGGCGCGCTGCGCAAACTTGTGGCTTCCGGCGAACTGAAACGGGAGGGCAGTGGTAAAAACATCTGCTATTACAGAATAAAGTAGCTTTCCCTTAAGAAGAACAGCTTTCCCTTAATATACAGGATATTATAAGGGAAAGGAAGGACTATTACAAGAAAAAAAAGAATAAGGATATGCTTGCATTTATACAAAAGCATATCCTTATTCTTATTTTAAAATTGGTATTTTAGAATTGGTTTGCATTAGAATAATACAATTTATGCAGCGTTAATAGTCGAAGTATTTGAAAACGAATGCACTAATCATCAAGGAAGTCATCGTTGTCAGCACTTGATACGCCTCTACGCTTTCTGTTTATGTAACAGTTTACGGCTGCAAATAAATAGGCAACGAAAAGAATTATAAATATAACTCCTACCCAGTATATTGCTATGTATAAGTGATCTGAAAAGCTTTCGATTTTACTTAAACCTTCAAGACCTTCTTTTATAGAATCTCCCATATAAATTCACCTCTCATTAGCTTAAAATATAAGCTTCATCTAAAACCGGAAAAGTTAGTACAGAAAATAATTCTATACTAACCTATTCCCGGAACTTGTTAAAAATTACTTATTATCAGAGCCATCGCTTGTATCATCTGACTCATCTGTTTCAATCTCAGGTGCTCCCTCTGCATTGTCATTATCATTCATCTCTTTTTCGAGAGCTTCAAGAGACTGATCTAAAGATTCGGATTCTTCTGCTGACTTCTGTCTAACCTTGGCAATACTTGCAACAGTGACATCATGCTCGATATCCATATTGATAAGCTTAACGCCGGTTGTGATTCTTCCAAGCTTGGAGATATCTTTACAAAGAATTCTAATAACAATTCCCTGGTTAGTTATCAACATGATTTCATTGTCATCATTTACCGCCTTAAATCCGATTACTTCACCTGAACGGTCATTAATCTTATAGCACTTAACACCCTTTCCACCACGTCTCTGTGGAGTAAATTCTTCGATAGGTGTACGCTTACCAAGTCCATTTTCTGATACGATAAGAAGAGCTTCACCCTGGGTATCAAGCTGCATGCCAATGATTTCATCTCCATCATTTACATTCATACCGATAACACCCATAGATGTTCTGCCTGTACTTCTTACATCAGATTCATTAAATCTGATACACATACCATGCTTAGTTACAAGAAGGATATCTTTTCTGTTGTCAGTTGCCTTAACCTCGATAAGCTCATCGCCTTCCTTTAAGGTTATGGCTGCAAGTCCTGATTTTCTTACATTTGCATATTCTGTAATCTTTGTCTTCTTGACGATACCATTTTTAGTACACATAAATAAGTATCTGTCTTCTCTATACTTAAGGATAGGAATTACTGCTGTAACCTTTTCATCAGGCATAAGCTGAAGTAGGTTTACAATTGCAGTACCCCTGGCAGTTCTGCTTGCTTCAGGTATCTCATATGCCTTAAGTCTGTATACCTTACCCATATTGGTAAAGAACATAATATAGTGATGGGTTGTGGTCATGAAGAGATCTTCGATAAAGTCATCTTCAATTGTCTGCATACCCTTTATACCCTTACCTCCTCGGTTTTGACTCTTGAAGTTATTGACTGTCATTCTCTTGATATAACCAAGCTTAGTCATGGCAATAACTACATTTTCCTTCTTGATGAGATCCTCTACTGTAAGATCATCATCCATATCTATACCTATTGAAGTTCTTCTGTCATCGCCATACTTTGTAGCAAGTATAAGTATTTCTTCCTTGATAACTCCAAGCAACTTCTTCTCATCTGCAAGGATTGCACGCAATTCTGCAATTTTAGCCATAAGCTCCTTAAACTCATTTTCAAGCTTTTCTCTTTCCAAACCGGTAAGAGCACGAAGTCGCATATTTACGATTTCTTCTGCCTGAATCTCGGTAAGTCCGAATTTTTCCATAAGAGCAAGCTTAGCATCTGCTACTGCTTTTGATCCTCTTATTATCTTTATTACTTCGTCGATATTGTCAAGTGCGATAAGTAAGCCCTCAACTATATGGGCACGTCTTTCTGCCTTGTCCAGATCAAACTTAGTTCTTCTGGTTACTACATCTTCCTGATGCTTAAGATAATATCCAAGCATATCAAGGAGATTGAGTATCTTTGGCTCCTGATCTACAAGAGCAAGCATGATTACACCAAATGTATCCTGCATCTGAGTATGTTTATATAACTGATTAAGTATGATATTGGCATTACAGTCTTTTCTAAGTTCGATAACTATTCTCATACCTTCACGTGAGGATTCATCACGAAGGTCTGTTATACCGTCTATCTTCTTTTCCTTAACAAGCTCAGCTATCTTTTGAATGAGCTTGGCTTTATTGACCATATAAGGAAGCTCTGTCACTACTATACGCTGCTTTCCGTTGGCCATAGGTTCTATCTCGGATATAGCTCTTACCTTAATTTTACCTCTACCTGTTCTATAAGCTTCATCTATACCTGAAGTACCAAGTATCTGTGCACCCGTCGGAAAATCCGGACCTTTAACTATATCTAAGATTTCATCTATCTCAGTTTCTCTGTCTTCCAATACCCTGTTATCAATTATCTTAACAACGGCATTGACAATTTCTCTTAAATTATGTGGCGGTATGTTTGTAGCCATACCTACTGCTATACCTGATGTGCCGTTTACCAGAAGGTTAGGATAACGGCTTGGAAGTACCACAGGTTCTTTTTCTGTTTCATCAAAATTTGGCACAAAATCAACAGTATCCTTGTTGATATCTGCTACCATTTCAAGAGAAATCCTGGAAAGTCTTGCTTCCGTATATCTCATTGCGGCAGCTCCGTCTCCATCGACAGAACCAAAATTTCCGTGACCGTCTACAAGAGGATATCTTGTATTCCATTCCTGAGCAAGCTTAACCAATGCTTCATATATGGAACTGTCACCATGAGGGTGATATTTACCCATTGTATCACCGACGATACGGGCACATTTTCTGTGCGGCTTATCCGGCGTATTACTAAGTTCAACCATAGAATGAAGAATTCTTCTCTGTACAGGCTTAAGACCATCTCTTACATCCGGCAAAGCTCTGGCAGCGATAACACTCATCGCATAATCAATGTATGAGTTTTCCATTGTTTTCTTCAAATCTACTTCCTGGACTTTATCAAAAATTGTATTCTCATCCATTTAAACCTTACCTCCATCAGATGTCGAGATTCTTTACGAATTTCGCATTTGTCTCAATAAATTCACGTCTAGGTTCCACTCTTTCACCCATGAGTGTGTCAAATGTTACATCAAGCTCTGACTCATTGTCATCATCTATAGATACGCGGAGAAGAATTCTCTTTTCAGGATCCATGGTTGTATCCCATAACTGCTCCGCATCCATCTCACCAAGACCTTTATAACGCTGAATCTTATTATTGTTATCGCGTCCGACCTCATCAAGTATCTTTGCAAGCTCATCGTCGCTGTATGCATACCATGTCTTCTTATTTTTCTCAAGCTTATAAAGAGGTGGTTGTGCAAGATACACATGTCCCTGTCTTATAAGATCAGGCATAAATCTGTAGAAGAACGTAAGCATAAGAGTTGCGATATGAGCTCCGTCTACATCGGCATCTGTCATAATAATTATCTTGTTATATCTTAATTTTTCTATATTGAAGTTTTCTTTAATACCTGTACCAAAGGCTGTAATCATAGCCTTTATCTCTTCATTGCCAAGGATTCTGTCTATTCTTGCTTTTTCTACATTAAGAATCTTACCTCTAAGAGGAAGTATAGCCTGAGTAGCTCTTGATCTTGCAGTCTTGGCCGAACCACCTGCAGAATCTCCCTCAACTATATATATTTCGCAGTTTTTAGGATCCTTATCCGAACAGTCCGCAAGCTTACCCGGTAAAGCCATACTGCTTTCAAGAGATGATTTTCTGGCTACATCTCTTGCTTTTCTGGCTGCCATTCTGGCTCTTTGAGCGAGAACCGCTTTACCAACTATAGCCTTTGCAATCTGAGGATTTTGCTCAAGGAAATAAGTAAGCTTTTCCGAAACTATACCTTCGACCGCAGTTCTTGCCTCTGCATTACCAAGTTTCTGCTTGGTCTGACCTTCAAACTGAGGTTCAGGAATCTTTATACTTACTATAGCAGTTAAACCTTCTCTTAAGTCATCACCTGAAAGGTTTTCTTCCTTATCCTTAAGAATCTTGTTGGTTCTTGCATAATCATTAAATACCTTTGTTATAGCACTTCTAAATCCTGTAAGGTGCATACCTCCTTCCGGAGTTGTTATGTTATTTACAAAGCTGTATGTGGCTTCATTGTAGGAATCATTATGCTGCAATGCTACTTCAACATATATATCATCCTTCTGACCTTCACAATAAATAACCTTATCGTAAAGCACGGTCTTATGTCTGTTAAGGTATTCTACAAATTCCTTTATACCACCTTCATAATGAAATTCACCCTTCTTTTCCTGACCTTCCCTCTTATCCTCAAGAGTAATCTTAAGTCCCTTGGTAAGAAATGCCATCTCACGAAGACGGGTTTTAAGTATATCATATTCAAATACTACATCATCAAATATTGTATCATCAGGTTCAAATGTTACCTTTGTACCGGTTTTATCCGTTTTTCCAACTTCTTTAAGTTTATATATTACATGACCTCTTTCGTAACGTTGTTTGTAAATCTTACCGTCACGTGATACTTCAACTTCAAGCCAGTTAGAAAGCGCATTAACAACCGATGCGCCAACACCATGAAGTCCACCTGAAACCTTGTATCCGCCACCGCCAAATTTACCACCGGCATGAAGTATGGTAAATACAACTTCAACCGCAGGTATGCCTGCTTTTTCATGTATACCTGTAGGAATACCTCTACCGTTGTCTACAACTGTTATTGTATTATCTTCATTGATAGAAACATTAATTTCAGTACAATAACCTGCAAGTGCTTCATCTACAGCATTATCAACAATCTCATAAACAAGATGGTGTAAACCTCTTGTAGATGTACTTCCTATATACATACCGGGTCTTTTTCTAACTGCTTCCAAACCTTCCAAAATCTGGATTTGGTCTGCACCGTAGTTAGTTTCATTTTTGTTACTCATAGTGTCCTCCTTACAAATCATATGCCTTTTAATATATGGCATTGCATAAGTTTATTAGAAACTTATACTATAATCTTTCCCTGCTCAATCTTATAAATCTTATCTATACTGAGCCTTTCCTTTATAAAATCATCATAGCCTGTGCAGGTTATAATAGTTTGTATACTGCTTATGGAAGATAAAAGTGCATCTCTTCTTTTTGAATCAAGTTCTGACATTACATCATCAAGTAAAAGAATAGGATTATCATTTATTATTCTTTTAACAAATTCAATTTCTGCAAGCTTAAGTGAAAGAGCCACTGTCCTTTGCTGCCCCTGGGAACCGAATTTTCTGACATCTATATCATTTATCATAAATATAATATCATCCCTGTGAGGTCCCACTGATGTATTCATCATCCTGACATCTATGCTTCTTTTATTGCAAAGCTCCATGGCAAATCCTTCTTCTGAAACATTTTTATCATATATAAGTTTTAGCCTTTCTTTACCATGAGTAAGATGTCCATGTATATCTTCTATAATTTCATTGATCATTTCAATAAAATTATTTCTTTCTTTTATGATTTTTGAACCATAATCTATAAGCTGACTGTCCCATACATCAAGAATATCCTGATTTTTTCCATATAAATCATCTTTAAGCTGATTATTCCTCTGATTTAAAATCTTATTGTATGTGGATAAATTATTGTAATAAATCCTGTTTAGCTGGCAAAGTTCCATGTCCATAAATCTTCTTCTCTCCGAAGGACCATTTTTTATAATAGATAAATCCTCCGGTGAAAAAAATATAATATTAATCATACCAAAAAGGTCTGCCGACCTCTTTATAGGTATCATATCTATGGCTATGCCTTTACTTTTACTCTTTTTCAGATGAATGTCTATCCTGTGACTTATATTATTTTTTTTAATTTCAGTCTTTATATGACTCTCATCTTTTCCAAATTCTATAATTTCTCTATCCTTGCTGCCCCTGTGAGACTTTGTTGTAGCAGTCATATAAACAGCTTCAAGAATATTTGTTTTCCCCTGGGCATTATCTCCGTACAAGATATTTATCCCATCAGAAAATGTAATATCTGCATTATCATAGTTACGATAATTATTTAATGCAAGATTTTCAATAAACATTATAATTCACTTTCCAAACTATTTTTGTATGCTTATAACTTCATCGTCATAGCATACTTCCATTCCATCATAAAGCTTTCTTCCTCTTCTGGTTTCAACTTCTCCATCCACAAGAACAAGACCTTGTATTATAATCTCCTTTGCATCTATACCTGAGTCTGCAATTCCTGTTGCTTTTAAAGCCTGTCCAAGCTTTATGAATTCTTCACCATCTCTTAATTTTAAAATATGATTCATCCTGACAATATCCTTTCCATGATTTAAAAACTTTTCAAATCAAAGAGATAATCATAAATAATTAATCTTAATAAGCGTCAGCATTTATATTTACAGGTAAAATTACGTATATATAATCCTCTGCATCATTTTTTATAATACACGGTGACTTGGAATCTCTCATATAAACTGTAATATCCTCATCATCAATAACCCTTAAAACATCCATTAAAAATCTTGGATTAAAGCCGATGATTAATTCATCACCTTCTTTAGCTATTTCTATTTCTTCATTCATGGAACCCATAAGGGTATCAACCTTAAGATACATAACATTATCATTCTTGATACTCATAACTATAGGTTTCTTATCTGATTCTTTGATAAGAAGAGAAGCTCTGTCTATACAATTTAAAAACTCCTTATTATTAACATTAATCTTAATCTTATGATCCATAGAAAGCATCTGAACAATCTTAAAATACTCACCTTCTATAAGACGTGATACAACAAGCGTATCTTCAAATTCAAATAAAATATGTCTGTCCGAGAAATAGATATTAACCATATCATCTACTCCACCATCAATTATCTTTGAAAGATCGCTCAGTGTCTTTCCCGGAACAACTACTTTTGTATCCTCTATATTGGAATCAATTTCAACATTTCTCATAGAAATTCTATGACCATCAAGAGATACTACAGTAAGTTTACCATCTTTTACTTCAAATAATTCACCTGTCATAAGCTTATTATTTTCATTATCTGAGATTGAAAAAATAGTCTGTCTGATTATTTCTTTTAAAGTGAACTGTGAAATATTAATACCCTTACCTTTTTCTATCTCCGGAAGCTCCGTAAAATCATCACCTGACTTGGAAGGAATACTGAATTTTGACTTTTCACATCTTATGATAGTTTTATAATCTTCAGTTGATTCTATAAATACTTCACTATCAGGAAGTTTTCTTATAATGTCAGTGAAAATTTTAGCTTCTATAGCTATTCTTCCCATTTCAACAACATCACCTTTAAGTATAGTCTCTATACCTAACTCCAGGTCATTTGCCGTAAGCTTAATTTTATCTGCATATACTTCAATTAATATACATTCAAGTATAGGCATTGTAGTCTTGGTTGAAACTGCTTTTGAAACGATATTTAAAGCAGATAAAAGATTTGACTTTGAACATTTGATTTTCATAATAAAAATAAACTCCCTTCGTGGACGCGCTTTATATATAAATATATATAATAAATCAGTATACTTAATATTAATGATTGTGGATTTGTATATAAGTCCCTTAACGTTAGGTAAAATCTAACTTTAAGATTGTTAAAAAAATGTTGTTTTTCAATAAATTTAATGTTAATTATTGTTGATAATTTTTCCTTTCAAACCCACTCGCACACCTATCAAATATAATACTATAAATTGGAAGAATAATCAAGAAATATAATAAAAAATATATGTGTAAACAGGAGTATAAGGTGTTGATTATTGTTCACGCATTTCTACGGTAAAAGAAATGCATAATTATCGTTTAAAGCATTAATAGAAAAATTAAAAGATTAATAATTAACAGATTATATTTAACAAATTAATATTCAAAAGATTAATAAATTACAAATATTACGCCTGTCATAAAAGAGACAATTAGTAAAATTAGTTTTTTACATTTTTCATTAATAAATCAATAAATAAATAATTTATGTAAAGTAAAAATTTATTAACTCACAGTTATACACATTTTGAAAAGTGTCTTATTTACTTAAAAAAATAAAAAATAAACATAAAATTAGTAAGTTATCCACAGGTTTTACACATTTTGTGGAAAAAGTTATGTAAATTTAATTAAAAAAGTTATATTTTTATAAAAAAATGGTGGATAATTATTTATATAAATAATAAGGAATTTAATATAAAAAGAACTTAAAAAAGTCAAAAATTGCTTGACTAATGGTGTGTTTCTACATATAATAGGCAAAGGTGTCTTTTAATATGACATTTATAATAAGAAGAAAAGGAGGATTACCATTATGAAGATGACATTTCAGCCAAAGAAGAGACAGCGTTCAAAGGTTCATGGTTTCAGAAAGAGAATGAGCACAGCTAACGGAAGAAAAGTATTGGCCGCAAGAAGAGCAAAAGGTAGAAAGCAGTTATCAGCGTAGGTCACTAAAATTAAGTGACCTTTTGTTTTTCAGAAAAGGTTTTTCAGAATGATTAATTGGAGAATAGTATGAAAAACATTGTAACACTTAAAAATAACAGAGAGTTTGGCATGGTTTATAACCAAAGAGAATCGTATGCCAATAAATATTTAGTGATGTATCTAAGATCCAACGACTTAGATTACAGTAGAATTGGAATCTCTGTTAGTAAAAAGGTTGGAAATAGTGTGGTCAGGCATCGAATTACCAGATTGATCAGAGAAAGCTACAGACTTAATAAAGAAAATATTAAAACAGGATATGATATTGTTATTGTTGCAAGAACGACAGCAAAGGGCAAAGATTATCATGATATTGAAAGTGCATTTATGCATCTTGCAAAATTACATCATATTATAAAGGAAAATGATGAAAAAGATTTGTATAGCACTAATTAAGTTTTATAGAAAAAATATTTCGCCTTATAAGAAATATGGTTCATGCAGATATACTCCGACATGTTCACAGTACGCTCTGGAAGCATATGAAAAATATGGATTTTTTAAGGGAACTTTACTGACTGTATGGAGAATTTTAAGATGCAATCCATTTTCAAAGGGTGGATACGATCCTGTACCATAGGTTTAATTCGGAGGAAAATATGTTTTTAACACAGCAAGGTGGATTTATTATCAAACCCATTGCCAAATTGTTCGGATTGATATTTGGACTTATTTATGATGTGTTTGATAAATTCGGAATTGTAAGTATAGGTTTTGTTATAATTATTTTTACTATTATTATAAGATTATGTTTGATACCTTTGATGATTAATTCAAATAAATCTTCAAAGATTACAGCCTATATTCAGCCGGAAATGAATAAGATTACTAAGAAATATAAAGGCAAGAAGGATCAGGATTCTATACTCGCACAGCAGCGTGAGATGAGAGAACTTCAGGAAAAGTATGGAGTAAGTATGTCAGGAAGCTGTCTTACAGCTCTTATACAGATGCCTATATTCTTAGCACTTTACCGAGTTATACAAAATGTACCTGCTTATGTAAGTCAGGTAAAAGATCTTTATATGCCTATAGCAAATGCTATCCATGGTGATGAGGCAGCTGCAAAAGCACTTGAGGATTTTAAAAGTATTGAAGAGTATAAATCGTATTTTGCAGGTATAAATACAAATACCAATAGTATCAATGGTATTATAGATGCTCTTGCAAAATTTCCTTCAAGCGCATGGGATGCTTTTAAAGAAACTGTTACAAATTCAAGTGTAATAGATGCAATAACCAGTAATAAAGATAAAATAGTTGAAGTAAACAGTTTTATAGGTGGTATAGATCTTACAGTTAAGCCGGGATTTGCTTTAACTGCAGCATTTGCAATACCTGTTCTTTCACTTGTTTTCCAGTTTTTAAGTATGAAGGTTACTCCTCAGCAATCTTCAGGTGATCCTGCTCAGGAACAAAGTATGAAGATGATGAAGGGAATGATGTATGTATTTCCTCTTATGTCTTTCTTCATTACAATTTCAGTTCCTGCCGGACTTGGTTTATACTGGGCAACGGGTGCATTTATCAGTTTTCTTACATCTGTTGGAATCAATACTTATTATAAACATTGTGATATGGACAAGCTTATTGAAAAATCTAAGGCAAAAGCTGCTAAAAAGATTGCCAAGAAGAAAGCTTCAGGTAAAAAATCTTTTATGGAGAGAATGAGTGAAGCTGCTTATGGTAATCAGGATGCAAGCTCAAATCCTCGAGTAAACAGCAATATTGCAAATCAGAGTTTAAAGAGCTATTCATCAAATACTATGTCTAAAAACAATGGTGGAGTTAAGTACAGAGAAGGAAGTCTTGCAGCAAAAGCAAATGCCATGCAAAGGTATAATGATAAAAATGGAGGTAAAAATTAATGGAATATAAAGAATTCAAAGCTAAGACAGTAGAAGAAGCTATAACTGCTGCTTCTTTGGAATTCGGTGTTGCCAGTGAAGAACTTGATTATGAAGTAATAGATAAGGGTAGTACAGGTTTCCTTGGTTTAGGTTCTAAGCCGGCAATTATAAATGCAAAGAAGAAGGATTCTTTTTTGGATGATATAAAGGAATATCTTGATAACTTATTTAAGGCAATGGATATTGAAACAAAGGTAAATATCGATTATGATGCAGAAGCTTCACTTATGAATATCGATATCGAAGGTCCTGATATGGGCATCCTTATAGGTAAGCGTGGTCAGACTCTTGACGCACTTCAGTATCTTATAAGTCTTTATGTCAATAAGAAAACTGAATCTTATATAAGAGTTAAGCTTGATACTGAAAATTATCGTGCAAGAAGAAAAGATACTCTTGAAAATCTTGCAAGAAATATAGCATTTAAAGTAAAGAGAACAAGAAGATCATTTACGCTTGAACCGATGAATCCTTATGAGAGAAGAATTATTCATTCTGCATTACAGAATGATAAATACGTAGCAACCAGAAGTGAAGGTGAAGAACCTTACCGCAAAGTTGTAGTATATCTTAAGAAGGCTTAAATTCCAGTTTGTCGGTGTAAGGGTCGATTATAGAGCATGGTATGTAAGAGGCAGGCTATAAGCAAAGGTACACGCATAGCACGTTCGCACTCTTTGAAACATGTAAAAGTACTAAGCTCATAAATTGTATTCTTCTAATGCAAACCAATTCTAAAACAAGGATAGAATATGATACTTTTGCATAAATGCAAGTATCATATTCTATCCTTATTTTTTCTTGCTTTGCAAGAAGAATAGAAATTTATTCGCTAAGTGCTTACATGTTTCAAACGGCTATGCTTAGCACCTTACTTATAGCCTGCCTCGTGCATACCGCTCTATAATCGACACGCTTCGCGTGATGAATATATTTTTATATAATTCTTATTTTTTGTTATTTTAATATATGGCTATAAATAGGTATGTTTTATCATGTTCAGTTAGCCATAATCTGCTTATTCTTCCGTAAGATATTTGAATATGGCTATAAATAGGTATGTTTTATCATGTTCAGTTAGCCATAATCTACTTGCTTTTCCTTAAGATGCTTGAATAAGGCTATAAATCAGGACATTTACATATGTTCAGTTAGCCGTATTCTATTTTGAATATTAATAAATTATGCTTTCGTAGTTTAAAACTGTGCTATATAGCGTGGTTTTGAGCTGTTGGTACCGGGTACTGCTCATATAACTTCACACTTTTTTATTTAAAAAGGAAAGTATATGAAAAGGCTGATACAACAACATTTTGCCCGATTTGTGTAAAATCAAAAGCGAGAATTCAAAATAGGTGCGTTAAAAAATCGAACTGTTTGAGCGTAGCGAGTTTTCGATTTTTAGCACCTATAAAGGATTCGAGCTTATTGATTTAACAAATCGATGGCACGTTGTGTATCAGCCTTATTCATATACTTTTCGTTTGAAAAAACTAAATTGGTGTGAAGTTCTATGAGTAGTATCCGGTACCAACCTATATGCGATAAACCGGAGGTTATCTAAGTAAATCAGATGGTATGAGTTCCGGATCAAATAGGACTTCGGAATGGTTATCGTGGATAAGATCATGTTTCAAGAGTTTGCCACTCTTTTTATTGTAGGTATCTTTGAAAATCTTGGATACACGATAATATGTATCACCTTCTTTTGTAAAATGGTGATCTTCCTCGGATATGGAGTATGTATTTGGAAATGATTTGGTACTTCTTATCTCACAGTAAAGGTTATCTTCATCACACCAGGATATAAGTTGAATATTCTGGTCTGTATTATTTTTGAATCTGTAATCTTCATAATTATAATTTACTGAAGTTCCGGCACTCATAGGAATACGTATACCGTCTTTATCTGGTGCAAGTGCATCTGAGTGCATATGAACCTCTGTATCTGTAAGAGGACTTTCCAAAACAACTCTGTGAATGGTATTGGCGAGATTACATAGACCTCCACCAAGACCGGTTGTAAGTTTTCCAAATATAATTACACGTCCTTCTTTATATCCCTTTCTTGCAGTGGTATTGCCTACTCTGTTCCAAAAGGAAAATGTTTCGCCCGGATGTATGATAAGTCCGTTAATGCGGCTGCAGGCAATACGTATATTTTCAGCCTTGTTTTGCTGTGGAACAGGATCGATACCTTTGCCACGCTTTATAAGCTGGGAACTGCATGATGATATAAGGTGAGGAAGCTTTGTATCGCTTACTTTTTTTGCAAACTTCTCTTTTGATAAAATATTTTTGATGTGTCTTGTTAAAACATTCTTTTTGACTGAAATAGCATAGGTAAGAGGACTAATTTCACAAAATAATTTTCTTTGTTTTTTTGGCATTTTAGTATTTTCCTTTGTATTTTTAAATAATCTATTATTGTATCTTCTGTCAAGTTTGTATATAAAAAGAATCATCATTTCGATAATTCTTTTAAATCCCGGCCATTTTGATCCGGGTACTTTTATATAATGCACCAATATAGATGGTATATGGAGATTATTTGCTCCTATTATATCTACAAAAATCTGATCACCTATTACTACTGTATTGGCTTTATCCAAATCAAGTATTTTAAGTGCTTTTTCATAACCTGACGGATGTGGTTTATCAGCATCACATACATATGGTGTATCGATATTTTTTATAAATCTTTTAACCCTTTCATCATCATTATTAGATAAAAGAACTGTTTTAAGACCTATTTTATGGATTTTGCGAAATAATGCTTCTATTTCAGGTGTCGCATCATCTCCATGATGAACTAAGGTATTATCTATATCAAAAATCAATCCCTTAATTCCTTTATCGAAAAGTTCTTTATAGTCGATATCAAACACACTTTTAAAATAAGCATAGGGATAATATTTTTTAAGCATGTTATGACTCCTTTATGTAATCGCAAACTGTATTTATCTGGTCTAAGAAGTTATCACCAAAATCATCATCAAAAAATGCACTTCCTATCGTAAACGCCCATGGAGATATCTTTTTTATTTCATCAAGACGTTCGTAGCTGTTTACGCTTCCGGCAAGGCAAACAGGAGCATTTACTTCATTTACAAATCTTTTTATTAAATCATGATAGTCGCCTGTGTATCTGTAGGCAAGAAGATCGATACCGTAAGCTCCCTTTTCAATATAGCTTTTTGCTTTGTTTATCATATCATCTATATCACCTGATAAAATGGATGGTCTTTCGTATACATCACCTACAAAAGGCATATATTTTATATTATTTTCATGACAAAGCTTATTAACTGAATCAAAATACATGGTTCCCATAAGAATATCGCAGTCACAATCTACTGCCATTTTTGCTCCTTTGAGACAATTTTCTTCGTCATATGCTACAACTTCAAGTACTGCGGTTTTTCCGGCTGATTTAATATGATTATATAGATTCTTCATCTGGGATATGGGAAGACCTTCCTCTTTAAATCCCCAGTATTCTGCGGATGAATTTTTACATTTTTCAAATATTTCCGAAGCGTTTAATACAGTTTTATCATTGTATGTAAGCATAACAATAAGATGTGGATTAGTCTGCATTTTAAGTCACTCTGAATCCTTTCATTAGTAAAATAAATGTTACTTAACATAATATTTTATATCACGACTAATATTTTATGTCAATTAAATATACATTATAAATGTTGATTATGGGTATATTTCGTTAATTATTCATAATTTTTAATATTATTTTTATGATATATTTTAATGTACATAGCCACTGAAAAAATGTGTCAGCTAGTGCATCCGTTTTTAAATACTTCGACTATTAACGCCGTATAAATTATCATTCTGCAAGGCGTCTCGAACGAGTCGTAGCCGTAGCTACGGCGAGAGAGATAGGCGACGCAGATGACAATTTAGGCAAGTTATATAGTCGATTTATTTGAAGACGGCTGCACTAGAGATGACCGGCGCTAATGAATAGAGCTGCCCTTGAGGGTGAACTTTGTCGAAAGGAATATACAAGCTATAGATGACCGGCGGCTTAAGCAAGAGTAGAGTGTGATTTTATCTTCTTTACTCGATTTATTTACCCATACAAAATTCTGAAAATATTTTATTGACGAGGTCATCTTCAAGCTCTTCACCTATTATTTTGCCGAGTGAAGTATATGCAGCCATAAGGTCTATGGTAAAAAAGTCTTCACCCATACCTAAATCTATACTCTCAATAGTTTTATTCAGACTTTCTTTTGCTTCAAGCAGCAGATTCTTATGTCTGATACTTGTTATGTAAACTTCATCATTATATGATAATTCATTGTTGAAAAACATCTCTTTTAAAATATGATAGAGTTCATCTTTGCCAGTCCTTTCTTTTGCTGAAAGTTCCACGATTTTCGTATCAATATTCTGAGTTATCCACAACTTATCCACAACTAAATTCATATCATTTTTATTGATAATAGTAATGACTTTTTTTCCGTGTAATTTGTCGATAATTGTATGGTCGCTGTCACTCAAAGGAACACTTCCATCGACTATATATAAGATTAAATCGGCATCTTTGATTGTATCCAAAGCCTTGTCCACACCTATTTTTTCTACTGTGTCATCAGTATCTCTTATACCTGCTGTATCCACGATATTTAGCGATATTCCGTCGATATTTAAGTATTCCTCAAGGGTGTCTCTAGTGGTACCCTCTATATCTGTAACTATAGCTCTTTCCTCATCCAGAAGCATGTTTAATACGGAGGACTTACCGGCATTGGGTTTACCCACAATTGCAGTACGTATTCCTTCATTTATAAGCCTACCGTTACCGCTTGAATTTATTAACTTATCAATAGTTATCAACAAGTTTTCCACAACGCTTTTAAGCTCTTGTGGAAACTCGTCCAAAGAGTAATTTTCAGGGTCATCAAGGGCTGATTCTATGTAGGCGATATTGTATAAAAGTTTTTCCCGCATAGTGGTTATAATATCTTTTAATCCACCTTGAAGTTTTTTAAGTGAAGCTTTTGCAGCATATTCATTTTTTGAATTGATTAAATCCATGACAGCTTCAGCCTGTGACATATCAATTCTTCCACCAAGGAAGGCTCTTTTTGTAAATTCGCCGCCTTCTGCAGGACGTATCCCCAAACTTATGATTAAATCAAGTATTCTTTTAAGAACAGTAATCCCGCCATGACAATCAAACTCAACCACATCTTCGGTTGTATAGGTATGTGGTGCACGCATAACAAGAGTAACCGCCTCATCATACATTTCACCTTCATAGCAGATATGACCGTAGGCAGCAGTATAGCTTTTCATCATACTTATTTTTTTCTTATCATTTTTTGGTACAAAGATTTTATCGGCAATTTCAATCGCCTTGTCGCCGCTTATTCTTATAATTCCTATACCTGAGCTTCCCATCCCGGTAGCTATGGCTGCTATTGTATCACTCATATTCGTCTCCTGAATTTATAGTGGTTTATATTCGTTTATAGTTTTAAAGAATTTTTATAGTCGTTTATATTTTCTAAAAAATTTTATATTCGTTTATAGTTGTTGTCAATAGATTATTGAGATTAATTATTATTATATCCTTTTCTCAAAGCATCCCTGACGGCATCCTTTATTACTGCGCTTGAGACGGTCGCTCCCGATATGACATCTACTTCAACATCGTTGTTTTGTATCATAACAGGAATCATTTTTTCAGCCGGTCGTCCCTTGCCGCATTCATGTCTGAGTATATTTATATCAGTGATTTTTCCGTCTGATACGGTTACGCGGACATCGGCTTTGACAAGATCTGTAGAGCTGTGTCCTTCGTATACTCCATCGGCAACATTATTTATATCTACAGGTGTTGTATCAAAAGCATTTATTTGTTTATTCATACGTATCATTACTACACCACAGATTAATATCATAAATAGTATAAAAACTGCAACTATTCCAAACAGCTTTTTTAGTGATTGTTTCATTTTTTATCACCGCTTTCCAAATATTCAACAATTGGTTCGATAAATTTTATATCTGATATATCATAGGACGAAGAAATCATTTCTACCATTTTCTTTTCTTCTTCGGTTGGATCTTTCTTTTTCTTAAGCGTGCTTACGAACACCTTTATCGCTAGTTTTGAAGGCCCGTTCATTTTTTCATAATTAAACCCGCCCTGACAATAAAATGCTTTAATATATTTTCTTTGTT
This sequence comes from uncultured Lachnospiraceae bacterium, assembly GCA_902800325.1. Classification (GTDB taxonomy): domain Bacteria; phylum Bacillota; class Clostridia; order Lachnospirales; family Lachnospiraceae; genus Coprococcus_C. Next base: position 39,352 of record CADCDW010000019.1, on the reverse strand, counting down.
CATCATTGAGCATATTCTTAAGAGCTGTCTCAACATCCGGATTATCATTTGGGCTGCCTCCGACACAAAACATTGCAAGGCGTTTATCCTTCCAGGAAATAGATTTATCCAAAAACCATTTTGACTTAACCAGATTTCCGGCCATTGCCCATCCGCCGTAGACAATTGCCTGATAATCATTAAAGAATTTTGCATCCTTCTTTTTTGCATCCTTCAAATCTATAAGATCTGCTTTCATTCTTTCTGCGAGCCATTCGACATATTTTTTTGTAAAACCGGTTTGAGAAGTATAAATAATTAATGTTTTCATATTTTACTCAGATTCCTTTCCATTTTCATTATAGTTTGAATTGTGGTTATAAGGCTTTTTTCATCGACACCTTCAAAAATGCGTCCGATTACATATTGGCTTTGCTGCCCGTTATTATCATTATTTTCCAAAAATTCTCTGGCAAAATCAGTAACAATAATACGCTGTTTTCTCTTGTCTTTTTCATCACTGACCATTGAAATAAATCCCTTTTTCTCAAGCTTGAGAAGTATTTGCTTTACATTTTGATGAGAGCTTCCCATTACGTCAGAGAGTTCATTTATGGTCGGTGCTTCTTTGCAAAGATTAATACAGATAATCGCAAAAAACTGTTTCCATGTTATTTCTTTAAAATATGCATCCGCCGCAGCCTGATAACGATTATCAAATGCACTTAGAAGTCCCAGAAGAAATGCCTGTGGCGGCATATCTCCAAATTCTACATTAGTCATATTCATTTCTTTATCGTAGTTCACCGGTAAACCTCCTGTCATAAAAATAGGTAATATATTACATTTCAAAAACAATGTAACATATTACCTATTTATTGTCAATAGCAAAAAATATATTTTTTAATGTCAATTATTTTTAAGTTGAGTAACCTTGATTAAAAGTGTATAATAGGCAAAGTAAAGTATATGATTCATGCAGATAATCTGTATTTATATGTCTATATGTAGATACTTTGAGTTGGCCTGTTTTTAGCGGGATATTTTCGAGCTTAGAACCGTTTCAAGACGAGAGTAGCGAAAGCGTGCCTGTGATAGTTAATAAATTAAGATTATCGAATGATAAGGAAGGCAATAATAATGGAAGTTAAATCGGTTGTTGAAGAATATGACGTAGTTGTAGTTGGTGCCGGCCATGCCGGTTGTGAGGCAGCGCTTGCAGCAGCACGTATGGGTATGAATACAATTTTATTTACGATAAGCATGGATAGTGTGGCGATGATGCCTTGCAATCCCAATGTCGGAGGAAGTTCCAAGGGACATCTGGTTCGAGAGATAGATGCGCTTGGTGGTGAGATGGGAAAAAATATTGATAAGACTTATATACAGTCTAAGATGTTAAATGTATCAAAGGGACCGGCTGTACATTCACTTAGGGCTCAGGCTGACAAGGTTGAGTATACCAAGCAGATGAGACTTACGCTTCAAAATGAAGAAAATCTTACTTTAAGGCAGGCAGAGGTTTCAGAATTACTTTATGAGGTTGATTTGGATGAGTCTGATAATTTTCAAAAAATAATAAAAGGTGTCAGGACATTTTCGGGTGCAGTTTATTATGCCAAGGCTGTTATACTATGTACCGGAACTTATCTTAAGGCAAGATGCATATATGGAGATGTGGTCAATTATACCGGACCGAACGGACTTATGGCTGCAAATCATCTTTCGGATTCTATGAAAAATGCGGGTATATTTATAAGAAGATTTAAGACGGGTACACCTGCGCGACTTGATAAGAAAACTATAGATTTTTCAAAGATGGTTGAACAAAAGGGTGATGAACATATCGTTCCATTTTCGTTTACCAATAGGGAAGAAGATATAAAGCGCGACCAGATTTCCTGCTGGCTTACCTATACCAACGAAAAAACACATGAGATAATTAAGGCAAACATAGACCGTTCGCCGCTTTTTTCAGGTTTTATCGAGGGAACGGGACCGAGGTACTGTCCTTCTATCGAAGATAAGGTTATGAAGTTTCCGGACAAAAACAAGCATCAGCTTTTCATAGAACCGGAGGGAGAGTTTACCAATGAAATGTATATGGGTGGTATGTCATCTTCTCTACCCGAAGATGTACAGTATGCCATGATAAGAACGGTCGCCGGACTTGAAAATGTAAAGATTGTAAGAAATGCTTATGCTATAGAGTACGATTGCATAAATGCTGTTAATTTAAAGGCTAACCTTGAGTTTAAAGAAATCGACGGACTATTTTCTGCCGGTCAGATAAATGGCAGTTCGGGTTATGAAGAAGCTGCTGCCCAGGGAATTATGGCGGGTATAAATGCTGCAAGAAAGCTTCAGGGGAAGGATGCGGTTATACTTGACCGTTCACAGGCTTATATAGGTGTTCTTATAGACGATCTTGTAACCAAGGAGACTCAGGAACCATACAGGATGATGACATCAAGGGCAGAGTACAGACTACTTTTAAGACAGGATAATGCAGACTTAAGGCTTACTGATATAGGACATGAAATCGGTCTTATAGATGATGAGCGATATGCCGCATTTTGTGATAAGAGAGATAAAATCAATAATGAGATTGCAAGGCTCAATGAAACTATGGTCGGCGGCAATAAAAAGGTACAAAGTTTTCTTGAAAAGTATGAAAGTACACCTTTAAAAACTGCAGTTTCGCTTGCAGAACTTATAAGACGTCCGGAACTTGATTATGATAAGATAGCCGAGATAGATGAAGAAAGGGATAAGGTTGGAGAATTATCACAGGATATAGTTGAACAGATTAATATAGATATCAAATATGAAGGCTATATCATAAGGCAGAAACAGCAGGTAGAGCAGTTTAAGAAGATGGAAAAAAAGCTTATACCTGAAGATATAAATTATGATGATGTTTCTAATCTTCGTAAGGAAGCAAGACAGAAATTATCAGCCATAAGACCTGCTTCCATAGGACAGGCATCCCGTATATCAGGGGTTTCACCGGCGGATATCTCCGTACTGCTTATCTATATTACCGCAAAAGGATAAAATTCTGAGCTATTGAGTTGTCTGAGGTTATATAAGTATATAAGCAGGTACTTTGCGGACGCCGGTACTTAACAAGGTTTCCGGGTTTAGTACTGCTGCGTCCGAGAGTAGCGGGAGCGTGCCTGTGATATACTTTATATAACCTCAGACAACGCTAAAGTATATGGAATAAAGTAATTTATATTATTTATTTGAGGACGAAGATTATGAAGAAATTGAAAGAATTTTTGGATAATATAGATACAGAATTAATGGACGATAATAAAATACTGCAGTTTGAAAAGTACTATGAAATGCTTATTGAGAAAAATAAAGTTATGAATCTTACTGCTATTACCGATAGGGACGAGGTTATATTAAAACATTTTATAGATAGTGTAGCATTGCTCCAATACTGCAAACTTTCAGATGAGAAGATAATCGATATTGGAACCGGAGCAGGTTTTCCGGGTATTCCGCTTAAGATTATATGTCCTGATATTAAAGTTACTTTATTTGATTCTCTCAATAAAAGAATATTGTTTTTACAGGAAGTTATAAACGAACTTGGACTAAAGGATATCGAAGCTGTGCATGGGAGAGCTGAAGAAGGCGGACGGGATAATAATATGAGAGAAGCATATGATATAGTCGTTTCAAGGGCTGTAGCCAATATGGCTGTTTTATCTGAATACTGTCTTCCGTTTGTAAGGAAAGGTGGTTATTTTATACCGTACAAATCCTATGAGATAGAAGAAGAATTAAATGAAGGAAAGAAAGCAGTCAGTATACTTGGTGGAAAAGTTGAAAAGGTTGAAAAACTTGATATAGATGGAAATGGAAGAAGCTTCGTATTTATAAAAAAGGAAAAAAACACTCCGAAAATCTATCCAAGAAAAGCCGGTACTGCAAAGAAACAGCCTTTATGCTGAGTAAAAGAAATTACACACTTTACTTGACAAATCCATAAACCCATAAAAAAACAGCCTCTTGATTATGAGGCTGTTTTTTTACGATTATGGCGTTTTTCCTGACGTTTTTCCCTAAGTTCAATCTGTCTTTCTTTTATAGCTTCTACGCCTTTTTTATTTTCAGGTTTAACTGTTTTAATTACGAAAAATTTTCCTTCCTTGGTTTGTTTAAATTTAAGTTTTGCTGAAATATATCCATGATACCAGCATTTGCATACGCATACATATGAATTTGGAGTATTTGCAAACCATCGGATTCTTTTTGAAGTTTTTCTGTTACATTTATAGCATTTCACATTCAAAAGATCTTTGTCATCCATGGCATCTTTTTTACTGTCATACTCCATGGATATATGTTCCATATAATTTTTGTGATAAGAGATAATCTCGTCGTCCTTATCTTTAGGATTGTAATATATATCAACACTATATCTGTCTTCAAAATCAGAAGGATGAAGCTTCTTTAAAACATTTCCCGTATAGTAAGCATCATTTAATGCTGAATGATAAGGTCTGTCGGATTCAATTCCTAAGCTATTGACAGCGGTTTCGAGTTTTGCAATTAACTCATTACCCTGTATATCTGCATATATTTTTTGAAGATTATAATATTTGAGAGGTATTTCAAATGGTTTCATATGATAGTATTCCATATTGTTCTGGAGATAGTTTAAATCCATCGATCCCCATGTTACAAAAGAATAATCAGTTCCGTTATTGCACCATTTCAAAAATTCTCTGCAAACCATGTCAAACGGACGTCCTTTTTTAAGAACCTTTTCATCATAGTTAAGTATCTCACGTATGTGAGGTTGAAGTCGCTTATATAATCTTGGTTTAATGATACTTGAATATTGGTCTATTAAATTGAATTTTTTATCGAGTCGTACAGCACCAATCTCGATTATCTCAAATGGCATACGTGATTCTTCATATTCACGTGAACCGTAAGATTGGTTCCATTCGAGATCAAATACGATGTAGTCCATAATGTACTCCAAAATCAGTCAACATTTGTTTTCATAACACGAAGGTGTGAATAATCTTTATTACCTGTTCCATCGCTTCTTTTTTCAAGCTCTTTACATATGTCGTTTAATATTTCTATAGCTTCATCAGAAGATTTTGCATTGGCTGTAGCCATTTTGGCTATAAGCATAGCGAGCTTTTCATTGCTGTTTACAACCTGGGTTGTGTTGTCCATATTTTTCTTAATCTGAAGCTTATTGATAACTTTATCCTGTTCAAGTAAATCATTCATAAGTTGAGCGTTTTCATTTTTCATATTTGTGAGAGTATCTATAATTGAGGAGATATTCTCACTTCTTGAAATTTCCTCGCGCTTAGCAACCGAATAAATACCTTTTTGAACCTTGGTGAGTTCATTTTGCTTATCAATATTTATAGAGGCTATATCATCTACAAGCGAAAGAATACTGTCAACCAAAAAGTAAGTATCTATCACAACAATCAAGGAAATTGCTATGATGATATTTAGCTTTGACGGATAAGCAATAATCATATATAAATCAACAAGTAATGCTGCTACAAATGCGACTGCGCTTACCGTAAGTGTGGCACTCTTTTTATGCTTCATAATATTAACCTCCTTATATGTTATAGTTTAACAGTGGTTAAAATCATTCATAAAAACAAATAAATATTGATAAAATAAGTGTTCCCGAGGCGATTCGAACGCCCGACCTACCGCTTAGGAGGCGGTTGCTCTATCCTGCTGAGCTACGGAAACATACACTCTTTACATTATACATCTTTACTGAATATTTAACAAGTAAAAAAAAATACAGATTTGTAAAATAAAGAGAGAATAATTATATTTTTACATAGCCCTGAAGCCAGATTTCACCTTTGAATCTTCTTCCCGGAAGGGGTTCGCCTTCAAGATCAATTTTATTAATACCTATATTAATCATTAAATCATATGTCTCAATCAAAAGATTATATACGATTTCATCCGAATAGGAATTTTTTTCTTCACTTACATTTAAAATATTGCCTATAACAGCATAGTGGTCGCACTCTACACCACAAGGCATTATAGAAGTATCTATTATGGAAAGCACATCTTCTTTTTTGACACGCTTTGCGATGCTTTCATAGGTATACATTTCATCATGTGCAAAATAATCTATAGCTTCCTGATTACCCTGACGGATGGCATAAAGAAGATTATCCCGATAACTTTTTTCTATGGTATCGGTTATTTTTTGAATCTCATTTTTCTTTACACCCAGGAGTATGGTACCTTGTATCGACAAGGCTGAGAATCTTACTCTTGAAAAGTTTTTATTGGAATAATTAAACCATTTTGACTTGGCATAGTCAGATATATTTTGAAGATAAAATATAAGTGACATGCCAAGTCGGGTATCCTCACAGACACCGGCGTAGGATTCTTTATCTGTTTGCTTTTCTATATATATTCTTTCCATTTCGGTATTTGAACTGCCTTTTATATAAGGATAGTAATGTTCGATGGATAAATCCCCATCTATACCATACTCACCTATAAGGGAAAGTCCAAATGATGGTCCAAAATCTTTTTCAAATTGAATAAGAGAGGTGTCTATGCTTATAGTTGTAATCATCTTGCGATTGGGATTACGCAAAGCAGTAGAATATATATTTTCCAATTGTTTTCGGGTTTTACACTTGCTAAAACCAATCGCTCTAAGATAGGAATGCATAAAATCTCCTTAAATAATTATTTTATAACTGATTTACCACCCATGTATGGACGAAGAACTTCCGGTATCCTTATACTTCCGTCTTCATTTAAATTGTTTTCCAAAAATGCGATGAGCATACGAGGTGGGGCAACTACAGTATTGTTTAGTGTATGTGCAAAATATTTATTGCCGTCCTTGCCTTTAACTCTGATTTTTAATCTCCTTGCCTGAGCATCACCAAGGTTAGAGCAGCTTCCTACTTCAAAGTATTTCTTCTGACGAGGAGACCATGCTTCAACATCATATGATTTTACTTTAAGGTCGGCCAGGTCACCTGAACAGCACTCGATGGTTCTGACAGGTATATCCATGGAACGGAATAAATCAACTGTATTCTTCCAAAGCTTGTCGAACCACATTTTGCTTTCTTCTGGTTTACAAACAACTATCATTTCCTGTTTCTCAAACTGATGGATTCTGTAAACTCCTCTTTCCTCTATACCGTGAGCTCCTTTTTCTTTTCTGAAACATGGAGAGTAGCTTGTTAGTGTTTTCGGAAGATTTTCTTCATCAGTAATTGTATTTATAAATTTACCGATCATGGAATGCTCGCTTGTTCCGATGAGGTAAAGGTCTTCACCTTCTATCTTATACATCATGGCATCCATTTCCGCAAAACTCATAACGCCTGTAACGACATCACTTCTAATCATAAATGGTGGTATGCAGTAAGTAAATCCTCTGTCAATCATAAAGTCACGGGCGTATGCTATAACTGCCGAATGAAGTCTTGCGATATCACCCATAAGATAGTAGAAACCATTTCCGGCAACTTTTCTTGCACTATCTAAGTCTATGCCACCAAGCTTTTCCATAATGTCTGTATGATAAGGAACTTCAAATTCAGGTACAAATGGATCACCGAATCTCTCAAGTTCAACATTTTCGGAATCATCTTTTCCGATAGGAACAGTTTCATCTATAATGTTTGGAATTACCATCATAAGCTTGGTAAGTTTTTCTCTTACATCAGGTTCCTTTGCTTCAAGTTCGGCAAGTCTGGCAGCATTTTTTGCTACTTCCTTCTTTACTTCCTCAGCTTCATCTTTTTTACCCTGTGCCATAAGAGCACCTATCTGTTTTGCGATAGTATTTTTCTTGGCACGAAGGCCGTCAGCTTCCTGCTGTATCTCTCTTACCTCTTTATCGAGTTCGATTACTTCATCGACCATTGGAAGCTTGTTGTCCTGAAATTTCTTTTTGATGTTTTCCTTAACGATATCAGGATTTTCTCTGACAAATTTAATATCTAACATTATTATATTCTCCTTGTATGGTATATTTATTATATAAAATATGTATTTTTAATCTGACGTATTTGCAATCTGACGTATTTGCAATCTGACTGAATTTAATCTATATATTTAGATGATTCCGCCTGATTTTTATGTTGTAAATATCATATACTTCATAAATATATTTTATGTTATAAGATATCTTTTGGTAATCACCATATATAATAAGATATCTTTTGGTAATTACTATATATTATGCACATCGATTTCTACTTCATTATTATATTCGGATGGTACATTTTCATTTTGGACATATGCTCTGTTAATTATGGTATCATCTATCGGAATATCAAATTCAAAGTTTAAATCATTATCTGCATCGTTAGTTAAATCGTCTATTTCTTCTTCGACGGTTTTGGCTTTTTCTATCGCTTCTTTTTCTTCGTCGGAGAGAGGAATATAAGATTCACCTTTTATTATTTCTTTTGCATAATTAAAACAGCCTTCACGTGAATGCATCGAGTTAAATACAAAACCGGAATTGTCTTCATTTAACAATGCTATAACAAAGCTTAGCTTTCCTGCCATCTGTTCAAATGCATCGTACTTTACGATACCTAATTTGCTGTAGCAGGATTTTAAAGTGCGTTTAATCTCTTTGTGTTCTTTGGTTACTCTTTTGGCATTGGCCTTAACCTGGTCCATCTCTTTAAATCGGACTCTGATTATCTTTTCTAAGTCGGCTCCTTTTTTGCCGCTCATAAGAGCCTCGTATTTTCTTGCCATGATATTAAGCTTATTGATTATGGCGATAAGGAATATTAAGAGTATAACCAACAATACAAGTAAAATAACGCAGAAGGCTTTAATATTTATTCCAAGTACAGTTGTTTCCATATTAAATTACTCCGTTTAATTATTATGTTATTTGAACTTAAAACTATCTTGCGTTATAAAGCATGTGAGCTATCCTGTCCAAGTCTTCCTCTGAATAATATTCAATTTCAATTTTTCCTTTATTTCTGCCTGATGCTTTGATGGTAGTTTTTGTTCCAAGTGTGTTTTTAAGTCTTTCTTCAATCTCTTTATATAAGAAGGAAAAATCTTCAGTTACTTCAACAGCTTTTTTAGGAGTACCACCTTTAAGTACTTTCTTAACATAACTTTCAGTTTCACGAACACTTAATTTTTTATCAAATACATAAAGTGCAGTATCATACTGAAGAGCAGAATCTTCTATGCTGATTAATGCTCTTACATGACCGGTTGTTAGCATGTCATCGATAAGCATCTGTTGAACCGGTTCCGCAAGTTTTAAGAGCCTTAGCGAGTTGGTAATTGTGGTTCTACTCTTTGAAACTCGTTCGGCAACTTCATCCTGCTTAAGATTAAATTCTTTAATTAATCTTTCATAAGCATGAGCCTCTTCAATTGGATTAAGGTCTTCACGTTGAATATTTTCTATAAGAGCTATTTCAACTATCTCCTGATCCGTAAAATCTTTTATTACTACAGGTACTTCTTTAAGACCTGCAAGTCTGGCCGCTCTCCAACGTCTTTCACCTGCAATTATTTCATAATATTTATTGCGTTTAGCTACAACAAGAGGTTCGATTATGCCATATTGTTTTATGGAATCAGCAAGCTCGGCTAAAGCATCTTCATCGAAATGTTTTCTCGGCTGACTTTTGTTTGGTTCTATCTTGTTTATGTTAATGGTGCGCTCAACCTCTTTAACTACTTCTTTAACTATTTCTTTAACTTCAGTTTTAACAGGTTGTTTTGCCGCAGTTGTTTTTCCTTTTTTATCATCTCCGGTAGGAATAAGATTATCAAGCCCTCTTCCCAATCCTCGTTTTACTGCCATCTGGTTATTTTCCTCCTAATTTATCGTAACGTATATGTGATAGTTTAATTATTGGTTTATAATTTATAATTAAATTATTGGTTTATAATTTGTAATTAAATTATTGGTTTATAATTTATAATCCGGCATATAGTTTATTGTTAATTACTTCGTCAGCTAAATCTCTATAACCTTTTGCACCTGCAGATCTGCTGTCATAAAGATTAATTGGCAATCCAAAGCTTGGTGCTTCAGCTAAACGTACATTTCTCGGTATGATTGTTTTATATATAAATTGATCCAGATTGTTTTTAACGTTTTCGACAACCTCCAAAGATAAATTGGTTCTGGCATCAAACATTGTAAAAACAACACCTTCAATTTCAAGAGACTTATTTAACTTTTTCTTTATAAGGTTAATTGTGTACATAAGCTGTGTAAGTCCGTCCAATGCAAAAAACTCACACTGTATAGGTACAAGTACTGTGTCAGCTGCTGTCATGGAATTGACAGTAAGAATTCCAAGTGCAGGTGGGCAGTCAATAATTACAAAGTCAAATTTGTCTCTTACCTTCGCTAATAATTCCTTTAAAATATATTGTGGTTTATCGGCTTCTATAAATAATTCTACCTCTGCTCCGGCTAAGTCTCTGTTGGCCGGAAGAAGACTGAGGTTCATTTTTTTGTTTTCAAGTGGATGAACAATCATACACTCACCTACATTACATTCTTCACACATAGCAGTGTAAATAGTATTTTGTAATGAATTTTTATCTACACCTAAACCGCTTGTCATGTTACCCTGTGGATCCATGTCCACTGCAAGAACCTTCTGTCCTTTTTCTGCAAGACAAGCTGCAAGATTAATAGAAGTCGTGGTTTTTCCAACTCCGCCCTTCTGGTTGGCGACAGCTATAATTCTTCCCATCTTTCTAACCTCCGTATGTATTCAACATTATAGCACTAACCGACATATTTCGCCATATCTAAATATAGTCACGTTTTTTTACATAATACAATATATAGTTTTTTATGCGCGTTTTATATGATTTATTATGATGTTTGCTTGGATTTATTGATTATTTATAATTTATTATTGTGTTTTGTTCTTTTGACAATGTTTCACGTGAAACATATCTCTGCTATCTGCTATGTTAATATGTGAGTTTTATAATAAATACTTTTATGTTTCGCATGAAACATGTTTTGTTATCCGTTGTGTTATTATGAGAGCTTTTAATAGATGCTTTATGTTTCACGTGAAACATGATTTGTTACCTGTTATGTTATCATGAGAGTTTTTAATAGTTACTTTATGTTTCACGTGAAACATGTTTTTGTTATCCGTTATGTTATCAGAAATGCTTTATAATAGGACATTTTGTGTTTCATGTGAAACATTTTAGATTTCATGTTACAATTAATTCGTAATGGCGTTTATATACTAACAAGTATATTTAGCAGATTGTATAATAGCAATTTTATAAATATTATTTTTCTTTTTAGAATGATTTATATAGTTTTCTTTTATCAAGGATAGTTTATCTGATAATTTGTTGTTTTACATATTATATTAAGAATAACATATAAGACTTCTATAAATATTATGATGTGTAAGTTGAAACTATTTTTTTAAAGTGTAATATTTAAATTATTTAATTTCTAATGCAATTCTTACTATTCAATGAAAAGTTTGTATTTTGATACATTACACTATTCGCATTTTTTTGTTTCAGCGAGTTTTAAGTTAAATATTATTCCTGCAAGAAAAAAGCAGGATGACTTTTGGAATTTGAGTAATTTTATAATAGCGTAACAAATTTGTATTTATAATGTTTCACGTGAAACATTATAATAAATTTATTAAATTATTAAAAATATCTTATAATAATTAAAATATATGTTTCCTAAATTAAATAATATGTTTTTTATATTTGAAAAGGTTTTGTTTGGTTAACAATATAACATAGTCAATTGATATAACAAATAAATTTAAATATTATATAATATAATTTAATAATATTAAAAAATATGTTTTAATGTTTCACGTGAAACATTATAGTAAAATAATTTAATAGAAATTATATGCTTTAAAATACCAGCTTTATTATTGAATTGTTAATTTAGTATGTTTCACGTGAAACATAGTAACAACAAAATGGTTGAAAATGTGGAAAACTTGGTGGATTATCAAGCGAAGATGTTGATAACTTCAGAAATGTGTCAACAATATCAATATTTTGTGGTTTAATATAACTTTATACAAAATAAGGGAATTATAAAGAATTATGATTATTAAAAAGAAAGAGCTATTTATATTATATTCAGACATAGGATAAGTTATTCGTTTTGATGTTGTGTAAAAATTATGAAATATTAAAATTTAGTATGTTGGGGTTTTGGTATGAAGTTGGTTTAATAGTCTTGTAAGGAGGTAGGTACGAATGGTATAATATAAGCTGTGATTTGATAATAGCCGCGTATATGTCATATATAAAAACATATAAAAAATAATATTTATAACATTCTTTGGCTGTTAGTAATATTGAATAATATGATGTGGTTTAAAGACGGATTTTTGAAAAGTGAACAAATTATAAAACAAAAGCTCTTAGTAATGTGGAATTGAAAAATGTATAAAAACAATAATTTCTTTATACCTTATATGGATAAAAAAATAAAATCCAATATAAAAATAAATAAGAAAATGAAAACTAAAAAGCAGATAATAATAAACCCCAAATTAAATAGGTTGTTTTATTTTTTAGCAGGCTGCATTCATATAGTAATATTTGTATTAATATATGTTTATATAATAAAGGACCTGCTAAATATGAAAAAAGACATAGACGAGGCTGTGCCTTTTTTGATTTTTGGAATCGGTTTCATGGTTGGCGGTCTATTTTGCTTTGGAAATTTCATATTACATAATAAAGGAAAGGCTAATATCATTACGGTTGATATCGGCATTTTTTTAGTGGCATTATCGGTTTGGGGTTTATTTTGGATGTTGGTAGATAAATGGGTAAACTCCTCGACCGGTGATGATGATGATGATTATCTTGGAACTGTTGCCTGTGCTTTAGTAGTCTGTTTTGGTGTTTTGATGATCAAGGGAGGGTTAAAAGGCAAAAAACCAAAAGAAGCATTTAAGTCGTTGGATGATAATGATTTCGGACGTAATGATAAGAAAACAGATTTAAACAATTATATTAAATCTTATGAAAACGATTATGATATGTATCCATTGTACGAAATAAATGATGATATGGATTTTAAATCGGAAGATGATATTTCTTACATAGATGAAAAAGATAATAACGAAAAGGAAGAAGATAAGGAAGGCAATAAGCAAAATAAAAAGCGCGAAATAATATATAAAACTTTGTTGAATAATAAACCAAACGAGAATAATTTTTACTAATTTTAAAGGCGCTTTTTGAATAAAAAATATGTGGAGAGAAATGTTATGAATGATGATAAGAAAATAAAATGGTCAAAGAACAGCAACAACATTTTTGAAAGATTTGCCGCAGAATTAGAGGATGGGATAGAAACCGGTGCAAAGGTTACTACCGGCAATCAGGATGTAAGATATGGAATAGAACTTTGGAGAAACCGACTTGAGAAAAAGGGGCTTAAGATGTCATACGATATCGCTGCAAGGGGACTTAATTCGGATGGAAATAATTTTCGTGAATGGAATGACGAACATTATATCAATAAACTTTATTACAGAACATGTGAGTTGAAAAAGACTGTAAATAAGGATGAAAAAAAGATTTTTTCGGATTTTGACAATATGGATATGTATCAGGTTGTGACAGATGTGAAGTCCGACGTTCGTGTTGATGATGATATATATTGTTGTCCTAACTGCGGGGCAAGTGTAATGATTAAAGAACTTGTAGAAGGATGTCCTTATTGCAATACTTTTTTTAAAATGGATGAATTATATCCTAAGGTTTCTAATTTTTATTTTTTGCGTGACTATTCACGAACAGAGAAAGAAATTAAATCTGAAATCCGGAAATTTATCTATCCCCTTATGATAGCCGGTTTTATAGGGTATACGGTATACTTTTTGTTTACCATAGGTTTGCCATGGGCGATTTTAGCAGGAGCGTTTGGGGGATTTTTGTCTGGCGGTATAATTGGTTATTTTGCATGGGCATTTTCAACGTTAGGAAGATTGTTTAAAGATGCCGGTAAAGCCGTTGTACTTTTGGCAAATGTCGGGGGCACCATGATAAACTTCAATAAATGGATGAAGCGATATAATAATGATATTTCATATGAGTATTTTCAGGCAAAGGTCGCATCGCTTGTAAGAGTAATCATCTTTTCGGATGATCCCGATGATCTTCCTTTCTATGACGGTGAAAAGATTAATGGAACCTTTGATAATATTATAGATATGAACAGAGGCGCTTTGGCAGTAAGAAAAATTAATGAAGAAAACGGCGTACTTCAAACGGTGGTGGATATATATATGCTTGATTTGTATGAAAATAACGGCAAGGTAAAAAAGAAAGAAGATAAGGTTCAAGTTGTTTTGGAGAAAAAAACAGATGTAGCTTTAGACCTTGGATTTTCAATAAAAAAGATTCAGTGTCCTTCCTGTGCAGGTAGTTTCGATGCGACTAAAAATAAGGTTTGTCCTTATTGCAATACTTCATATAACATAGGAGATATGGACTGGGTGGTTAAATCTATAAAAATAGTGAAATAGATGTTTCTATATTTGAAATGAATAAAAACATTCAGAAAAAATTAAATAGAACAGGTCGAAAAACTATAATAAAACTTTCTGAAAAACATTAATAAAACACACCGTAAAACATTAATAAAACACACCGTAAAACATTAATAAAAAAATATAAATCATTATATAAAATTTAAGAGACAATCTTGTGATAGAGCATTCACAAAGATTGCCTCTTTTTTATAATTTGTGCGCTAAGCCCTTCATATATGTTAGAGCAAGTTCCTGGTCTTCGGGGGTTAATATGCTAAAAAGTTTGAGACACTCGGACTGCTCAGGCAAAAGCGCATCAGATTTTGGCCCAATCTGAAAAAATTGAAGTATACTGATTCCAAACCCATTACATAATTTGTAAAGTGTAGGAAGTGTAGGTGAATTATTTTTTAAAATCATACTGTTTAAAGTAGAGTATGCTATATTGGAACGTTTGGCTAATTCATAATATGAATAATGTCTTTCGGCACAAAGATCCTTAATTCTTTTAATAGCGTCAAATTCGCTCTTCATTTTATCTCTCCTAAAGCTGTCAAAATTATACTTATATTTTAGTTAAAAATTCATATCAATAATAGATGTAAATAAACGTATCATATATAACTAATCAACGTAACAAAACTGCTTTTATTATAGCACTACACTAAAAATAAAACTATTGAGATTGTTTAAATTGGCTTACAAATTGACAAAATGGTAAAGTAATTATATAAACGATAATCAAAAGAAAAATAACAAATATTAAACAATAACAATGATTTTGGCGTGACAAAACTGGTAAAAATAAGATTTTGCTTTGTTTTTTTAGATTCTTTAGGTGGTAAAACTTATTGTAAAACAAACGGAAATTTGATATACTTGTAATGTATTGTGGAGGGACAAGTTTAATCAGAAAAGGGGGAGGCACTATGGGGAATACTGTCTTTTATAAAGATGTCAAAAAAAATCCAAATAAAATTACATTTAAAGAAATAATGTCAGAATGTACAAAAAAGCATAGCAGAAGAGATTTTGACTATCAGCTTTCAGCAGGTATGGACTTTAATAAGGCAACTGAGCAGAATATGCTTCAAAAGTGGCAGAAGCCATGGCTGTTTTACAGGATGTTTATATATGGCATTATTCTTATGATTTTGATTTTCGGACTGTATAAGATTATTCCAAAATTTGTCGAGGGCGGAGGTGTAGATGGAGGAACAATTGTACTTGCAACCTTTGTTCCGCCGCTTATTGTTCCGCTTGTCGTAGTTATATTTTTCTGGGAATTAAATATACCGAGAAATATAGCTCTTTATGAGGTATTTCTTTCTATTGTTGTGGGTGGCGCTTTTTCCTTTTTTGTCAATATGATAGCTAACGAAATCGGTCCTGATAAGTTTAAGCAGGATTCTGCCTATGCAGGTTTTTTTGAAGAACCTGCCAAGCTTATTCCGGCAATTATCCTTATAATTCTTTTATTCAAAGGAAAAAAGATATACGGTCTGTC
>CADCDW010000019.1:0-23282 GCA_902800325.1 uncultured Lachnospiraceae bacterium | reverse complement strand
TTGGTTATCGGTGGGGCTGTCGGTGCAGGCTTTTCTGCGTTTGAGGCTATGTTTTATGTGGTCAACAATACAATCCTGCAGGGCGACTTCCATGGGATAGCAAAGTTTTATCTTGAATGGCGTTTGCTTGGTGCTTTTGCCGGACATATAACAAGGGCTGCAGGATATACTGCTGCGGCAGCTTTGCATACGGAAAATAATAAATTTACTCTTTCTTCTTTTTTAAATGCTGATTTCATTATTATGTTTATTGCATCTATAGTTACCCACTATATAAATAATTCTAATGATGTACATAAAGCAATTGGTATAATTGATGATTCAGGTAATTTCAGTCATTCAAGCTGGATTATTTTTAAAATCGGACTTGTAATAGTTGAGTGGCTGGTACTTTTATATATTTTAAGAAAATGTCTGTATCAGGTTGTACAAAGAGGAAGATATCAAAGCGGTGAGAGTATAGGATACACTGAGGCCGTCGATTCTATGGGCGGACAGCTTTCGGCACGCGCTGAGATGGCAGCCGCCAGTGCAGTGAAAATTACGGTTATGGGTACAGCAGGTGCATTTAAAGGTGCTGTGTGGCAGTCAACCGGAGAAAAACAGTTAGCTATAGGTCGTGGGGACGGAAATACATTTAAGCTGCCTGAAAATGTCGCAGGTATAAGCAGAAAGCATTGTGTTATAAAATATACCGCAAACGGATGGGTGATAACGGATCTTAATTCTTCTTACGGAACATCTGTTAATCAGGTGAAGCTTGCGCCGGGAGTTGAACAACCGCTTAGAGAGGGAGATGTTATATATCTGGGTGGCGCGGGTCAGGCGTTTAAGATTTCATATAAATCATAGGTTTTGACTTGCATTTATGTAAATTATAGGTTTTAACTTGCTTTTATGTAAATCATAAAATACAAGATAAATAATATGCTTAAGGAGGAGAAGGTATGGCAAATACAGTATTTTACAGGGATGTTAAAAAAAATCCGAACAAGATAACTTTGAAGGAAATCTTATCGGATTGCAGAAAAAAACACAGCAAAAGAGATTTTGACTATCAGCTTTCTGCAGGAAGTGAGTTCAATACCGCGACCGAGCAGGATATGCTTCAAAAGTGGCAGAAACCTTGGATTTTTTACAGATTGGCTATAGTTGGCTTTATCGGTATGGCATTAATCTTCGGATTTGATTTTCTGTCAAGGAAGATAACCGATTTTTATCCGGGTTCGGCAACTATGGCAGTTGTTATACCGCCGTTAATAGTGCCGCTTATAATCACAGTATTTATGTGGGAACTTAATATTCCGAGAAATATAGCTCTTTATGAAGTTTTTCTGGCATTTATCTCGGGAGGTGTTATCTCGCTTTTTTCAAATCTTGTGCTAAGGGTTATCGGTTCGGATAAACTTCAGGAAAATGCGGCATATGCCGGAGTTTTTGAGGAACCAGCCAAGCTTTTGGCCGCTGTGGTTTTACTTACGATATTGTTTAAACATAAGAAAATTTACGGTGTTTCGGGACTGGTTATCGGAGCTGCGGCCGGAGCGGGTTTCGGAGCGTTTGAGTCAGTATGGTATACACTTAATTTTACATTGCTAAGTGGTAATATTGAAATAGCAAAATTTTTCTTACAAGCCCGTTTTATAGGAGGATTCGCCCAGCATACCGTATGGTGTGCAGGATATTCGGCTGCTGTTGCATTAAATACCAAAAAGTCCAGGATATCGTTAGAATCATTTATGAATACGGATTTCCTAATTATGTTTGTAGCTGCGATAGGAACACATTTTCTAAATAATTCAGATGCTTTCTGGGATGCTATAGGAGCTGCTAATGATGATGGAAGTATCAATGAAATGATATTTTATCTCGGTCAGATCGGACTTGCTATAGTTGAGTGGCTTATCCTGTTATTTATGATAAGAAAGTGTCTGTATCAGGTGGTTGTGATAGGAAGATATCAAAGTGGTCAGGCTATAGGTTATACCGAAGCTATAGGTAATCTGGGTAACAATATGTCGATGGCGCAGGCAGCCGCAACAGCTTCCGGTCCTTTGCGAATCACTGTAGTCGGAATGAGCGGAGCCCTAAGAGGTGCTGTATGGCAGTCTACAGGTGGTGAAGTCTTATCCATCGGACGTGAGGAAGGAAACAGATTTAAGATTCCGTCAAATGTAGCGGGTATAAGCAGGCAGCATTGTATCATAAAGCTTACTGCAAACGGATGGGTTATTACGGATCTTAATTCCTCGTACGGAACTTCTGTTAATCAGGTGAGACTTGCACCGGGAACGGAACAGCCGTTAAGAGAGGGAGATGTTATATATCTTGGAGGAGCAGAGCAGTCATTTAAGATATCATTTAATTCGTAGGTTATAGTATATAATAGCACATTAAATGATTAAGTTTATATGAATTAAAAAGACAGGGGGTAAAAGAAATGTATTTAAAAAACAAAAAGAAAAAGAATCTGATGATTTTTTTGTTTGCTATAGCATTTGTTATATCTGCTATTGCGCCTACTACTAATTCAAAAGCAGAGGATGATGATATGTTTTCCGAACTGGAAAAGATGACATTTGCTGATGATTCAAACACGGGCGCTTCGGGATTTGCAGGAATATCAGGTGTGGTAGGAAGCGTTGATTCGAGTGGAAATATACTGGGCGTGGATTATGCAGTGGCACTTAGCGGAGGTATTATCTATTCTTCAGCAAATGCTTACGTGGAAGGTGCGGCAGGATATGCTTTCATATCTGTGATGGAAGGACAGTTTCTGGTTCAATATGAGGGTAAGGATACAAGTCTGGGTGCCTCCAAGTGGACAGTTACAAGCGGAAATGAAGATGCAACATTTATGAATGTAACATATCCGTATGAGAACCAGCAGGCAACATTATATTGCTTTGATTCTCAGGGCAATCCGGTTTCCATGGATGTAACGATAACGGGATATAATATAATAAATGATTATTGCATGCTTGATGTTGGGACGAATGGCGATACTTCGCAGATTGCCTCTTTGGGAGTGATATGCGATGCCAACGGTTCGGTTGTAGCGTTGGTATTATCAGGAGGGGTTATGGCTCCGTATTTTGATGAAAGTCTTTTCTACCAATCAGGTGGCGGAGGAAATAATAACAATAATAATAACAATAACAACAATAACAACAATAACAACAATAATAACAACAATAATAATAACAATAATAAAAAAGATGGAATTAAAAAATATTGGTGGGTTCTTCTTATCGCTGCAGCAGGCGGAGCATATTTCTATATGAATAAGAAGAAATCAGATGGCAACGGCTATGGCGATGATGACGGTTCAGCAAAGGATATAGCTTTAGACGGAGGTCCTTACAATAGTAATTCGGGAAGTTCAGTCGGAGGTGCTTCAAACAGTGACATAGGTGCAACCGCCCCTTATACTCCTCCTATGGATGATATCGCACCAACAGCTCCGGCAAGTGCAGCACCGGTTTCACAGCCAAATGCACCATCACCTGCGCCGACAGCAACAAGCTATAAGCTTCATGCGGTAGGTGGATTTATGGATGGTAGAGTTTATCCGTTTGATGGCAAGGAGATAACCTTTGGACGTGATAATTCGGTAAGTATTAAGTTCCCTCAGGAAACAAAGGGTGTAAGTCGTATCCACTGTAAGCTTTATATGCAGGGTGGAAAGGTTATGCTTATGGATTTAGGCTCAAGCTACGGAACCTTTGTTGAAGGAAAGGGAAAGATACCGGCACAGTCTTCGGTTGAAATCAAACCGGGTGATAAGTTCTGTGTTGGTGAGCAGAAGAATTCGTTTGTATTAAAGTTGTAGTGAAAGGTTTTAATAAAATAGAAGTTGCAAATAATAGTGTATTAATTGGCGTTATCGTGGGCATTGTTGCATTGTGCCTGATAATTGCAGTAATAATAAAAAACAAGAAAAAGTCTAAGGAGGATAGCGATATGGAAATCGTAAGATGTGAAAAAGGTCATTTCTATGATGCAGAAGCAAATTCAAGCTGCCCACAGTGCGCAGCAGAAGCAGGAGGAGTAGCTCCTTCATTTACACAGGCAGCTATGAGTGGTGGTTATGGTGCAACTGAACCGGCAGGTTATATGGGAGAGACTATGGCAGTAGAAAATCCGGCCAGTTTATTTGAAACTCCGGGCAGTTCAGCAGGTGGTGTAGAGGATTATGATGGCGCGACTCAACCTGTAAATATGGGCGGAATCGCAGGTTTTTCACCTGTAACAGGCTGGCTTGTATGTGTTGATGGTCCTGCAAGAGGAACTGATTATAGAATCAAAGCCGGATATAATTATATCGGAAGAGGCGAAGATATGGATATCAGCATCAAGGGTGATCAGAAGATAGGCAGAGAAAGACATGCACTTATCGCTTATGATCAGGAAGAAAGAGTTTTTTTCTTTGGACCTGCAGATGGCAAGAGCATCGTAAGATTAAACGGAAAGATGGTTATGACTCCTATGCAGGTTAATCCTCATGATGAGATTACCATTGGTTCAACTAAGTTACTGTTCATACCGCTTTGCGGAGATAAATTTGATTGGAATGAGTGATTATGATTTATAAGGGATATACATATTTTATAGAAATGGAAGACTCGGATGATTCCATAATAAATCTCGGAAAGCCAACAGAAGATAAAACTGAGGATGGAACCGAAGAAGCTCCAACCGAGGAAGAAACTCAAGGTGGAGGACGCAAAGATAAAAAGGATAAAACCGAGGAAGAAACCACGACTGAAGATAGTACAGAGGATAATTCTATAACCGGAGTAGGTCTTACTACGGAGGAGGCTGTAGAGGATTCTACAGAAGAGTTGATTACTACAACAGAAGCAGCCGAAGATTCTGAAGACTCAAAGCAGGGACTTAACCTGACAACGATTTTTGGCATAACTAGTGCAGTTTTATTGCTTATAGTTATCTATCTTGCTAGTGCACTTTCAAAACTTAAAAATAAGCAGAATAACTATGATGATACAGATGATGATTACTCTGATTCATCAAATGATTTCTCCGGAGAGGTTAAAGAGACCGGTCAGAGTGAGGTTTCAAATTTATCAAAGACCGCTGAGGACAGAGTAGGTAAGCTTCACAATATCGGTAGAAGAAAAGGGCAGCAGGACAGCCTTGGCCTTACCGAATATAATGGTGGAACTCTTGCTATCGTTGCAGATGGTATGGGCGGACTTGCAGACGGAGACAGAGTAAGTCAGAAGATAGTTATGACTTTGCTTCAGGATTCTACAAAGTTATCGGGTGGTTCACCTGATAATAAGCTCTATGAAATGATTGCTCATGCCAACAGAGAAGTAAATCAGATGCTTGGCCCGGAGGGCTTATATAAGAGTGGTTCAACACTTCTTGCGGTTATGGCAGAAAAGGATGGTTTCCACTGGGCAGCAGTAGGTGACAGCCATATATATCTTTACAGGGCGGGAAAGCTCCTTCTTATGAATCGCGAGCATGTTT
Source organism: uncultured Lachnospiraceae bacterium (assembly GCA_902800325.1). Classification (GTDB taxonomy): domain Bacteria; phylum Bacillota; class Clostridia; order Lachnospirales; family Lachnospiraceae; genus Coprococcus_C. The sequence continues at coordinate 17,783 of CADCDW010000019.1, read as the reverse complement.
ATGAGGCTGAACTTATTCAAAAGGCAATAAACGGAGAGAATTCCTTTGCAGAGGTAAAGACCAATCCTAAGAAGAGTGGACTTACCAGCTTTATAGGTATGGGTAATCTGAAATATATCGATGGAAGTATCGATAAGGTTGCATCAGGTGAAGGCGATTGGATTCTTCTTATGAGTGATGGTGTATTTAATACTGTTCCTGAACCGGATATGTGCAAGCTTTTAAATGATGCACCTTCAGCTAAGGTTGCAGCTGAAAGGCTTGAGCAGGAGGTCTTAAGAAGACAGAATCCAAAGCAGGACAATTTTACAGCAATAATATTGGAATTATAGGATACGGATTTTAATTTACTATGTGGGGTAAATGATATGGAGTTATATAATCTTTGTACAAATTGTATGAATGGTTCTACAGAAAGGTATATATGTCCTACCTGTGGAAAGCCGGCTGATTGGGACACTAACCGGCCTGCAACAGCTTTGCCTGCAAAGTACATTTTGGGTGGACAGTATTATCTTGGAAAGGTAATAGGTTGTGGAGGCTTTGGAATAACCTACCTCGCATGGGATACAAATTATAACAGAAGAGTTGCGGTTAAAGAATTATTTCCAAATAAGGATGTAGTCAGAGACCGTAACGGAAATAATATCAATGTTATATTGGGTCAGGAGGATTATGTAAAGCATATAAAGAAGCGATTTCTGGAGGAGGCGCAGGCTTTGTATGCATTTTCCTCAGAACCCGATATAATAAATGTTTACAGATTGTTCGAAGAAAACAATACTGCATATTATGCCATGGAATACCTGGAGGGTATGGATTTAAAGTCTACTCTTTTAAAGCGAGGAAAGATGAAGTGGGAGCAGTTATCTGTTTATATGAGCATGGTGATTAACTCTCTAAAGTCCATTCATGCAAGAGGACTTATACATAGGGATATAAGTCCGGACAATATATTTCTTACAACAAACGGCCGAGCCAAGCTTATAGATTTTGGCTCGCTTCGAAGTTACAATAATCCAAATGGCCTGACAGCTATTTTAAAGCATAATTTTGCACCTTACGAGCAGTATCAGACAAATGGAAACCAAGGTCCCTGGACGGATATATATGCCTTGTGTGTCACTATGTATTATTCGCTTGGTGGAGTTTTGCCACCTAAGGCACCGGACAGACTGATGTCAGATAAGACGGTTAATATCAGACAGCTTTGTCCGGATGTACCTGAAAATGTTGCATCCGCCATACATAGAGGGATGGCTGTCTTACCGAAAGACAGATATCAGACGGTTGATGAACTCTCGAGAGCTTTATTCGGAAGCAATCAGTTCAACCAATATATCGGTATACAACCGGGACAACCGGCAAAAGTTTCATATCCTCATCTTGAATTTTATGGTAGTTTAAACGGAAAAAAATGGTATATGAAACCGGGTTCAAGTATCGTCATCGGCAGAGATACCAGTTGTGATATACAGTTCCCTACCAATACCGGCGGAGTAAGCCGCAGACAGTGTATGGTATATGTTGATGAAGATCAAAAAATCTGGGTCAAGGATGAAAATTCGTCCTACGGAACATTTTTAAATGGACAGATGATTCCTGCCGGCGGATGGATTGAGGCTCAAAGAGGTTGTGTGATTAGCTTCGGAAAAGAACAGATAAGGATTTTGTAATTAATTATTTACGATATATGAAGTATGAGGGATGAAAGTATGGAAGTAAATCGTTGTTTAAATTGTATGGAAGAAACTGAAGATGCAGTGTGTCCTAAGTGCGGCTTTAATTATTATAAAATATATGAACAGCCACCTATGGTACTGAAGCCAAATACGGTTCTTTATGGAAGGTATCTTGTCGGAAAGATGATTGGACAGGGCGGATTTGGCATGACTTATATCGGCTTTGATTTACTTCTTAATATAAAGGTTTGTATAAAGGAATACTATCCTATGGGAAATGTAAGCAGGGATAGTAGCGTAAGTAATATTATTCAGTGGAACTTTACCACTAATCAGGAGGAACAGTGGAAAGAAGGCTGCGAGAGCTTTCTTAAGGAAGCCAGAAAGATGGCAAAGCTGGATTCTATCTCCGGAATCGTAAGGGTAAGGGATACCTTTTATGAAAATCAGACGGCTTATATTATCATGGATTTCATCGAAGGTAAGACTCTAAAGCAGTATCTTTTTGAAACAGGAACTATGGATTACGGTACCTGCATAAATATGCTTGCACCGATGATGAACAGTCTTTCCAAGGTTCATGGTCAGGGGCTTATACACAGAGATATAAGTCCTGATAATATGATGGTTACAAAGGAGGGCAGCTTAATGCTGCTCGATTTGGGTGCTGCAAAGGATGTAAGTAATGGTAGAGAGGGAATGTCACAGCTCGTTACCAAGAGAGGTTTCTCACCTGCAGAGCAATATATGGAAAGCGGGTCTGTTGGCCCCTGGACAGATGTATATGCTTTTTGCGCGACTATTTATTATTGTATGTATGGAAAGCTTATACCTGAGGCTATGGAAAGACTCATGCAGGATACCCTTTCATTTCCGACTCTTCCAAACGGAAGTGAGCTGCCGGAGGATATAAAGGCAACTCTTACGGATGGTATGGCGGTTCATACCGAAAACAGAATTCAAAGTATGGATGAGCTTTTTGCAAGGCTCTCACCATATGTTACAATGCCTAATCAGGATATGTTAAGTACGATGCAGGCCTACAGCAAGACTGCCAATACACAAAGGAAAAAAGATAAGAAAAACAAAAGGAAAAAGCTGGCCAAGGTTTTGATACCGGTTTTCAGTGTATTAATTCTTGCGGCAGCGGCAATATTAATTTTTTTATTTAAGCCTTGGCTTCCTAAGGTGGAAAAGCTCGGAAATTCAAACAGCAATATACTTAATGATGGTGGTCTGCTTATAAAAACAAAGGAGTATGAATATTTCCTTGACCATAATAAAAACCTGAGAATGTGTACCTACGACGGATATAACGGATGCTTTTATGTGGATTCATCGGTAATAGTTGCCGAAAATACTATGTATATTAATCAGGGAAAAAATAAGATATATTTTATGCAGGATGACGGCACAGACAGTGTAAAAATCTACAGCATGGACTTTGACGGAAGTAATTTAAGTGTTTTGGCGGAAGGCTTAAATACTTCCATGCTTATGCAATATGCTCTTTTGTCAAACGGTAAGGAATATCTTTATTATATTACCATGAATGATAACCAAACCCATCCCGTACTAAATCGTTGTGATGCCAAAACCGGAAAAATCGAAACGGTTATCAATGAGGATATGTGCTGGTATAATCTGGACGGTAAATACATTTATTACACGGTTTTTGATGATAATAACAAGACTTATCTTAAAAGGGCAGCTCTTGATGGTAAACATTCAAAGACCTTGAATAATGATAAGTATTTTTGTTATGGATTTATCGAAAATGATTCGATTTTCATCTACTCACTTTCGGATAAGGCTATGTATGTACTTGATATGAAGGGTAACAAAAAGACGGTATTATATGATGCACCGATGGATACAAGAAGCTTTACCTTTGCATATGGTGATGGCTGGATTTATTATATGAATGAAAAAGAAGGCGGGGTATATCGCATACGGGAAGATGGTACTGCCAATGCCTGTCTTATAGAAGAAAAAACCTTTATATCAATATGTTTTGATTCCGACGAGCTCTGGCTTCAGGAGTGTAGATATGATGCGGACGGCAATTCAACGAACCTTCAATCCTTCCTATGCTATAAGGATGGAACTACGGTTATTCCTATAGACGAGTCGGAGATTTTAAAGACGGAGGACGGTCTATTATATAGAACTTCTGATGATGGTGAAACTTATATTATCTGCGGTTATGAGGGAGATGAGGATATTGTCGGTATACCATATGAAATAGACGGAGTTTCAGTATCCAACATTGACACCGATTCCTTACCTTCGGATAAGAAATTTTTGGTTTATACATATGACGATGATTTTGAATATAAAAAGACTGATGACGGAACGGGAATCATCATAACAAAATATAAAGGCGACATATGTAATTTTATCATTCAAGATAGTATAGAGGGACTCCCGATTGTTGAAATAGGCGAGGATGCTTTCGAGGCGAGTGATGTTGAGACGGTGGCTATACCTTCGACAGTTAAGAAGATAGACCGGGATGGTTTTTATAATTGTAAGAAGCTTGAAAAAATATATCTAAACGAGGGACTTGAAGAAATAGGGCAGGATGCATTTAATAGTACGGCGCTTACCGAAATTGACCTGCCGGATAGTCTTATAAAGCTGGGTAGCGGCTGCTTTGCATATACAAAAATTAAAAAGGTGAGTATTCCTAAAAATGTAAACAGTATTCATTCATTAGCCTTTGCTTATTCTGAAATAGAAGAATATGACGTCGATAGAGCTAATGATACATTTGCTTCAAGCGAGGGAATAATTTATCTTAAAGATATGAAAACGCTGTGTATGTGTCCGTCCGCTAAATCAGGCAGCGTGGTTATCTCTGCTGATGTTACGACTATCGGTGGCGGAGCCTTTATATGCTGCAATAACATCACGGAAATAAGCCTTGAGGAGGGTTCACAGCTTAATGAAATAGGATGTGCATTTTGTTACTGTACCGGTCTTACCAGGCTTGATTTATCCAAGAGCGGAAACAGTATAGCTTCGGAAGCTTTGGTTGGTTGTTCAAGCCTAAGTGAAATATATTTTCCAAAGGATTTAAAGACTATATCTGCAGATTTATTTGGTGATGACGGTGTACCTTCTTCAGTAAAAGTCGTTAAATATAATGCTGAATGCGACTGTCAGATTGAGTGGCCGGAGAGTGTTGAAGTACAGACTTATGAATAGCAGGATTTGAAATTTATATGATTAAAGGTGGATTTAATATGGTAGAAGTTGCGCAGCTTACAGGTCAGGGCGGAAGACCTTATAACGAGGATACTATAGGAATATCACAGGAGAATAATCGTACCTGTGTTGTGGTTGCTGATGGTGTCGGCAGCAGCGGAGGTGGTGAAATCGCTTCGAGAGCAGCGACAGAGGCTATAATAGAGCAGTTTTTAAATAACCGCATGAACAATGCCGATGAGATGGCAGAGGCAATTCATGTCGCAAATAAAGAGGTTATAAAAAAACAAGACGATAAGGTTCAGATGAAAACTACGGTTGTATGTCTTGTAATAGATGAATTTGAAAATGCAAGATGGGCACATGTAGGAGATTCAAGGCTCTACAGGTTCAAGAATGGTGAGCTTATATTTCAGACAGCCGACCACAGTGTTTCACAGATGGCAGTTTTTATGAATGAGATAACCACAAGCCAGATTCGTTTTCACGCGGACAGAAGTAAGATTCTAAGAGCTCTTGGAAGTGACAGTGCCGAGCCGGATGTGGAGGATGATGTTCATCTTGAGGCTGAAAAGGGATTTCATGCATTTTTACTATGTACGGACGGCTTTTGGGAGTATGTTTATGAGGCGGAGATGAGCAAGTTATTAAAACAGTCGCATACGCCGAAGGAGTGGCTTAATGCGATGAAACTAATCTTAGACAGTCGTGCTCCGGAAAACAATGATAATTTCTCAGCGGCAGCAGTCTTTGTAGCGTCATGATGTAAGTGTCTTACGGGCGTAAGCTCTATTATATAAAAAACAGGTCTATATGTTAGCGAGTCATCAATTTGCTAAATCAAAGCATTCAAATTCTTTATAGTTGCTAAAAATCGAAAACTCGCTACGCTCAAACAGTTCGATTTTTTACGCACTTATATGCGAATTTTCATTTTTGATTTAAGGCAAATCGGACTAAATGCTAACATATAGACCTGTTTTTTTGTGACATGTACTTTTAATGGTTAAGTATAAAAGAATAAAAATATACTGGAATGTGGCAGGATTATGTGCTATCTTTATGTTTAGGTAAATATTGATTATTGTGAGGATTATATTGTCATGGCAAATGGTATTTCAGATGAAAAATATAAAGATATGGAGCTTATAAAAAAGCAGGCGATTTCTGTGTTAAATGAGCTTTTGGAACAGAGTGTATATGAAGAAGGTGATTTACTTGTGGTTGGCTGTTCAAGCAGTGAGATTGCGGGTAAAAAACTTGGAACATTTTCAAGTGAGGAAGTGGGATATGCTGTAGCGTCTACCATATATGAAGAGTGTAAAAAGCATGGTATTCATATGGCGGCCCAGTGCTGTGAGCACCTTAACAGAGCCTTAATCATAGAAAAATCTGTGGCAAAAGAAAGAGGATATGAGAGAGTATGTGTAGTACCAAAGCTTAAGGCAGGAGGATCATTTGCAACTGCGGCATATGGTATTTTACCTGATGCAGTTGCCGTAGAGCATATAAAAGCCGAGCTTGGAATAGATATAGGTGACGTTATGGTTGGTATGCATCTTAAAGATGTAGCCGTGCCGGTAAGGATAGATACAAAAAAAATAGGAAGTGCTCATGTAGTATGTGCCAAGACAAGACCAAAGCTTATCGGTGGAGAAAGAGCAGAGTATTGTTAGCAGATATGGTTTTGTAACTTTTAAGGTAAGGTCTGGTTTTTTATTCGGTTAATTATTATTTGTTTTGAACTGATTTTATGAGATTTCGGGAGCGATGGATATGCAGATTGTACTTGCGTCACAGTCTCCGAGGAGACGTGAGCTTTTAGATAGAGTTGGATTTTTATTTGAAGTTATTCCGTCAGATAAGGATGAGATTATTACAAAGACTATACCAAGTGAGGTGGTTTGCGAGCTTTCATGTCAAAAGGCGATGGATGTGTATGAAAAGCTTGCAAAGCAGAGGGCTTCGGATAGATTTGATAAGGCGGTAAATCAGAGGGGGACGGGTACATTTGACAGGTCTTTGCATATAAGAAAAGAAGACTACCTGGTTATAGGTGCAGATACGGTTGTGGCATTTGAAGGTGAGATTTTGGGAAAGCCAAAATCCGAGCCGGAGGCATATGATATGCTTAAGAAACTCGCCGGAAAAAATCATGAGGTGTACACCGGAGTAACTTTTGTATATAATGAAGATGTAGTGAAAAGCCACACATTTTTTGAATGTACCAAGGTTACATTTTACCCTATGACGGATAAGGAAATTAATGATTATATAAAAACAGGAGATCCGATGGACAAGGCGGGAGCATATGGCATACAGGGACCTTGCGGAATATATATTAAAAAGATAGAGGGAGACTATAATAATGTTGTGGGACTTCCGATTGCAAGAGTTTATCAGGAGTTAAAGAAGCTTGGATTATATGAAAGTTCCAGAAAGTAAAATATTGGAAAAATGTAGATATGTTTAGATTTTAAAATATCAGTGATTGAGGTTGTGATATATGAAGTGGGGATTTAGTTTTTTCAAAGGGGATATCGTAAAAGAAGAAAGCAGGCAGATGTATGAGCTCTGTCTTAAAAGAGCCCAAAGCATAGGTCGTGCTGCTTATATAAGGAGCGAGGGGCGTGTTGATCTTGTAGAAATGTATAAGGATGACATGCTTCATTTTCTTGTTTACATCGCATTTGCTGATGGGGATATAAGTCAGGCGGAAATTGACTACATCAATTCACTTATGCATATGCAGTTTAATGTGGGGCTTATCTCCCAATATGCTGAAGGTACGGAGCTTAAAGGAGAGAAGATTCTTGAAAGACCACCTATGTCGCTCGAGGCCTTTGTCAGGTCAAATGTCGGCCCGGAAACCGGTGAAGTGAGCAATGGTTATTATGACCTTATTATGCTTTATGTGACTACCTTTAATTACATAGGAAATGATCTTATAGCCTGTAATGAGGAGATAAAGCAGGGTGAACTGGATTGTCTTTCCGCTTATATCAATATGATTCGTGACAATATAGAATTAATCAATGGAAAGATAGAGGATGAAAAGCCTACTATTGCATTTAAGCCGGGTAAGAGGTTTGAAGGAAATAATGAGTCTTCTTTTACAGGATATATAAAGGAAACCACCTTCGATGAGCCAAAAGAAGAGGCAGAAAAAAAGCCTGTATTTAATTTTGGACGTAATGAAGACGGATTGAATGTAAAAAGAGAAAGTAAAGAAAAGATTTTTAAAAGAGAAGATGTCAATAAAAATGATAATAAAAATTATGGTGATTCGGTAAATGATTCTTCTGACAATTACGAGTCTAAAGACGAGCAAGGTGCCGGCATGAATCCGGATACGCTTGATCTGGCTAAGCTTATGGAAGAGCTTAATGGACTTACAGGTATGCAGAGTGTCAAGCGTGAGGTCAATAATCTTGTAAATCTTCTTAAGGTTTGTGAACTCAGAAGGAAAAAAGGCCTGCGTGTTCCTCCGACTACCAACCATCTGGTATTTTTAGGTAATCCCGGAACAGGTAAGACTACTGTAGCAAGAATACTTTCAAAAATTTATCATAATCTTGGCATACTGTCCAAAGGTCATCTTGTGGAGGTTGACCGTTCGGGGCTTGTTGCGGGATATATGGGTCAGACCGGTGAAAAGGTTATGGAAGTTGTTGAAAAAGCAAAGGGTGGAGTTTTATTTATAGACGAAGCATATGCACTTTCATCCAATAAGCAGGATGGCGATTTCGGACAGGAAGCCATAGATATTTTAAATAAAGCTATGGAGGATTATCGTGACGATCTTATAGTCATAGCGGCAGGTTATCATGATGAGATGCAGAGCTTTCTCGATGCAAATCCGGGACTTCGTTCAAGATTTAACAGAACTATAGAATTTCCTAATTATACAGCCGATGAACTTGTTGAGATAATTGTGGGAAGAGCTAAAAAGCTTGATTACAGCTTTGATGATGAGGCGCTTTCATTTATAAAAAATAAATTTAAAGCTACACTTATTTCACCACCGCATAATTTTGGTAATGCCCGTTCCGTTAGAAATTATCTTGAAAGAGCAATCAGCAATCAGGCGAACCGCCTTGTAACAGATATGGATATATCGGAAGACGATTTGATGCTTATAAAGCTTGTGGATGTGGAAAACCTTAAATTAGAATAGTTTTTTGTGCAAATCAAAAACCGTCTCCAAATGCACAAAAAATATGAAAGAGGAAAAAATGAGAAGATATATAGCCAACGGTTTATGTGAATATTTGAAAGAATTTCATGGTGTGTGGCATATGCCGGGACATAAGAGAAAAACCGGGGATTTTTTGCGGTCTAAAGGTGAAAATCCTAATCTGTCAATGATAGATACGGTACTTGACAGTTTACATAATATAGATGTTACAGAGGTGCCGGGATTAGATGACCTTCATAATCCCATGGGCATAATCTATGAATCTGAAAAAGAGCTTGCAAGTGTTTATGGGACATTTGCAAGCTATTATCTTGTAAATGGTTCAACAGGCGGGATACTTGCAGCTGTGGCTTCATGTGTTTCGCAGAAAGAAAAAATCATAGTGGCAGATAATTGTCATAAGTCAGTTCATAATATCGCCTGTTTGCTTAAACTGGATGCCTGTTATGTTAAGTCGGAGGCTCTGTTCGAAAATGCAGGAGAAGCAATTAAAGCAATATGCAATGATAATCCTGAAGCTAAAGCGGTTGTTGTAACAAGTCCCACATATGAAGGCGTATTTTTGGATATAAACATAATAAGTGAAATTGTACATAATGCAGGTATGAAGCTTATAGTTGATGAGGCTCATGGAGCACATCTGCCGTTTATAAAAAGTTTAAAGAAGTATTCGGCCATATATAATGGTGCGGATGTGGTTATACAGAGTCTTCACAAGACACTTCCTTCCATGACTCAGACCGCTATACTTCATATCATGGACGAAAATCTTGATGCAGATATAAGAAGGTATCTTTCAGTATTTATGAGTTCGTCGCCATCATATATTATGCTTTGTGATATGGAAAGGGCAATTGATATAGCACAAAACTACAACTATGAAGCATATATGACAAAGCTTATGGCGACAAGGAAAAAGCTGTTGAAATTAAAAAATATAACTCTTAAGGAAGTTCACAAAAATTTCGACATGGAAAAATTGAACTCAGATCCGACAAGATTGGTTTTGTCCGCAAAAGCTCCGATAACAGGTGCAGGATTTGAAAAGCTTTTATCAGATGAATATGGAATTGTATGTGAAATGTCGGGCATCGATTATGTAGTACTTATTTCGACATTTTTCGACAGCGACGAGGATTTTGACTATTTATACAATTCGCTCAAAAAAATTGATGATAATTATGATAATTATATAAAAAAAATAAAGGATATTGAAAACGAAACAGATCAAGTATATACTTTCAATGCAAATTGTAGTGATAAAGCGTATATCAAAGAAATGATAGGTACGCTCAATGCTTTGGAAGGGGAGGCTGCAAAGGATAATATATATGTTTATCCGCCCGGGATTTACATAGTGAAAAAAGGAGAAGTTTATACAAGGAAAAAGCTTGATGAACTTATCCTTCATGTTAGACAGGGCAGGCAGCTTTTGGGTGAATTAAATTGAAGGAATTAACAAAAGGATATCCGGCAAAGGTAATACTCTTATTTGCATTTCCGCTTATGGCAAGCTTTATATTTCAACAGCTTTACAATATGGTAGATGCAAAGATAGTCAGTGCATATGTAGGAACAGATGCATTTGCCGCAATAGGTGCGACGGCAGTCGTATCCAACACAATAATCGGTTTTATAAATGGTCTTACCCAGGGGTTTGCGATTCCTGTTGCCAATGCTTTTGGTGCTCAGAACTTTAAGCAGATTAAAAGGTTTGTAGCAGGAGCCGTTGTGCTGACATTTTCTACGGCACTTGTACTTACGATTGCCGGAGAACTGCTTATTAAAAAAATACTTATCGCACTTCATACGACAGACGATATCATGTATTATGCGGTATCATATGTTAAGATAATAATTGCAGGTATAATATTTACGGCAGTTTATAATTTTTGTGCCAATACTCTGCGTGCGATAGGTGATAGCAAAACACCGCTTTATTGCCTGATTATAGCTGTAGTTTTAAATATTTTTCTGGATATTTTATTTGTAAAAGGGTTTTCATGGGGGATAAAGGGTGCGGCTTATGCCACCATAAGCGCTCAGGCAGTTTCCGGATTTTCCTGCCTTATTTATATGATTTATAAATACAGGGAAATACTTCCGTCAAAGGGAGATTTTAATGTTTCGGCAGATGAGTATTCTAATCTTATAACTACCGGTCTTGCCATGGGACTTATGTCCTGTATAGTAAATATAGGAACGGTTATACTTCAGGGAGCAATCAACGGACTTGGAACTTCAATCATAACGGCTCATACCGCCGCAAGAAGATTATTTGATATACTTACTATATTCTTATATTCCATAGGTCTTGCCATGACCACATATGTAAGTCAAAATATGGGAGCGGGTGAAGTTAAAAGGATAAAGCAGGGGATTTTTCAGGCTCATATAATCGTTACGGTTATGACGACTGTTTTAACGGCTATATGCTTTACTTTGGGACGACCTATCATCGAGTGGATCACAAGTACGGACAGTGCTGAAATTGTGGAGCCTGCTGTGATGTATATGAAAATCAGTATTTTATTTTTCTACGTGCTTGGACCGTTGTTTGTAATGCGATGTTCTCTTCAAGGCATGGGACAGAAGGTTATGCCGGTTGTATCAAGTATAACGGAGATGCTGATTAAGATTATGTCGGTTATATTTCTTGTGCCGAGGTTTGCTTATAAGGGCGTTGCATTTACCGAACCTATAAGCTGGGTTACGATGGCTGTGATTTTGTGGATTGCATATTTTATGGAGCTTCCCGGGTTAGAACAAAAAACAAAAGCCCAAGTATGAACAAAAAATCACACCCAAGTCAGAGCAAAAAATTAAAACTTTATAATATTTGATTTTCATGTTATAATATAATGCAATTGCTTTATGAACGGCAAAATAATAAATATATACGGAAAGGATATTAAAAAAATGAGTAAGGGTTTTGATGCATTACTTGCAAAGATTAGTGAATGTAGTATGAAGAAAGTATCTGTTGCAAACGCACAGGATGATGCGGTTCTTGAGGCTGTAAGAGCTGCTAAGGACAAGAATATCGCCGATGCCATTCTTGTTGGTGATGAGGATAAGATAAAAGAGATAGCAGCTTCAAAGAATATTGATGTATCAGATTTTGAGATAATAGATGTTAAGGATATGATCGAGGCAGCAAGAACTGCTGTATCACTTGTACATGACGGTAAGGCTGATATGTATATGAAAGGACTTATCGATACAAAGGACTTCTTAAGAAGTGTTCTTGACAAAGAGGTTGGTCTTAGAACAGGTAATCCTCTTTCTCATGTAGCGGTATTTGAAGTTGAGGGTTATGACAGACTTTTATTCCTGTCAGATGTTGCATTTATTCCATATCCTACACTTGAGGATAAGGTTGGTATAATCAAAAATACTGTTGAGGTTGCTCAGGCTTGTGGTATAGCATGTCCTAAGGTGGCACCTGTTGCAGCAGTTGAGGTTGTTAACCCTAAGATGCCTGTTACCGTTGAGGCAGCAGAGCTTACCAAGATGAACGAAGAAGGAAAGATAGAAGGTTGTATCGTAGACGGTCCGCTTTCACTTGACCTTGCCATAGATCCTGAGGCAGCAAGACATAAAGGCGCAACAGGACGTAAGATTGTCGGAGATGCAGATGTTATTCTCTTCCCTGACATTCATGCAGGTAATCTTGTATATAAGTGTCTCGTTCATACAGCCAATGTTAAGAACGGATGTATACTTACAGGAACCAAGGCTCCGGTCATCCTTACTTCTCGTTCAGATGAATTTGAGACTAAGGTTAATTCTATCGCACTTGCGGCAATAGTTGCAGAAGAACTTAGCAAAACAAAGTAATATCTTTTATTTATAAAATATATATTAGAAAAGGAGATAAAGATGGGATATAAATCACTTATTATTAATCCCGGTTCAACTTCAACCAAGATTGGTGTGTTTGAAGATGAGAACCTTTTGTTTGAAGAAACATTAAGACATGCGACGGAGGAAATAGCCAAATATGATTCAATCGTTGCACAGAAGGATTTCCGTAAGGAAGTAATTACCAAGGTTTTGGCTGACAATAATTTCGATATCAAGACTCTCGACGTTGTAGTCGGTCGAGGTGGTTTGCTTAAACCTATACCGGGTGGTACATATGAAGTAACCGATGCGCTTATCAAGGATTTGGTTGAGGCAAAAAGAGGAGAGCACGCATCAAATCTTGGTGGTCTTTTGGCTAAAGAGATAGCTGATGAGGTAGGCGTTCCTGCTTATATAGTTGACCCTGTAGTAGTTGATGAGTTAAGTGATGTTGCAAGAATTTCGGGACATCCGGAGATGCCAAGAACAAGTATATTCCATGCGCTTAACCAGAAGGCTGTAGCTAAAAGATATGCCAAGGAGCAGGGAGTTCCTTATGAATCGCTTAATCTCATAGTTGTACATATGGGCGGCGGAGTATCTGTCGGAGCGCATAAGGATGGTAAGGTTGTTGATGTATTTAACGCGCTTAACGGTGATGGTGCATTTTCACCGGAAAGAGCGGGAGCTATACCAAATGGTGAGCTTGTAAGACTTTGCTACTCGGGTAAGTATACTGAAAAAGAGATGGTTAAGCAGCTTGTCGGTAAGGCAGGTTACAATGCTTATCTTGGAACAAACGATCAAAGAGACGTTGAAGATCTTGCATTTAACAAGAACGATGCTAAGGCAAAGCTTGTTATGGATGCCTTTATATATCAGGTTGCCAAGGATATGGGAGCTCAGGCTACGGTACTCTGTGGTAAGGTTGACCAGGTAATTCTTACAGGTGGTATAGCTTATTCGGATTATGTTGTCGAAGAACTAAAGAAACGTGCAGGATTTATAGCACCGTTTACTGTATATGCTGGCGAGGATGAATTGCTTGCATTGGCACAGGGTGCTTTAAGAGTATTAAATAAAGAAGAGGAAGCTAAGGTTTATTAAGAAGGGGGAAAGAAAGAATTATGGATAATAATTTTAATAATGGAAATTATGACCCAAATCAGAATCCGCTTAATATGACCGGTGGCCAGCCGATGGATGCCGGAATGACCCAGCCTGTAGGCAATACAGGATATAATCAATCTATGGATGCCGGAATGACACAACCTGTAGGCAATACAGGATTTAGCCAGCCGATGGACGCCGGTATGACACAACCTGTAGGCAATACAGGATTTAGCCAGCCGATGGACGCCGGGATGACACAACCTGTAGGCAATACAGGATTTAGCCAGCCGATGGACGCCGGGATGACACAACCTGTAGGCAATACAGGATATAATCAGCCTGCAGGTGCAGGTATGACACAGCCGGTTTCTCCTGATATGAGCAGTCAGTTTGCTCAGATTAATCAGCAGAACATGCAGCAGTTTGGTGGTAATACAGGTTTTGGTCAGCAGTCTGTAAATACTATGGCTGCGCAGACAACAGGTAAGAAGCCAAAGAAGCAGAAAGGTCCAAAGAAGCCTTTAAGCGGTGGAGCAATCGCAGGGATAATTACAGCAGTTGTAGCGGTTATAGCGCTTGTAGTATGTGGAATAATCTTCCTCCCAAAGGTATTTAAGTCACCTAAGGAAAAGGTTAAGGATGCACTTGAAAAAACATTTTCAAGTACTGATGATGCTGCCGAATTCAGTAAAAAACTTGTTGAACAGGGCGGAGAGATAAAGTATAGCGCATCTATCGAGAGTATAGCAGGACAGAGTTTGCCGGCTGATTTCAGTATGGATTTTATCTATGCACCTGCCAGCAAGCTGGTAAATGCAGATATAGATGTAAATCTGTCAAATGACAGTATACTTAAGCTTCAGTTTGTGGGAACCGAGACCAATACTTATATTTATGTACCGGATCTCATCAACGGATATCTTATGCTTCCAAATGATGACCTGGCTAATAAACTTGCCAACTCAGAACTTGGGCAGGCTATGAATCTTGACGCAAGTCAGCTTGGAAATATAAATATCGACTATTTTAGCGCACCGGTTAATGTTACAGGTCAGGGCACAGATATATTAGACAATATCTGGGACAAGTGCGAAGTTGAAAAAGACGGAAAAAAATCAGTCAGTGTAAACGGTAAGAGTGTAAAAGCAAAGAAGTATAAGGTAACAATCCCAAAAGATGCGTTACTTGATGAGATTGAAAATACTATAAGTCCGGTTGCTGATCAGTATCTGTCATCATATGGTATGAGTATGTCAGATTTAAGAACATCTTTGGCGGCAGTTATCGGAGGCGATATCGTTGCGGATGTATATCTTGACGGTGATAAGATCGTAAAGGTAGAGTGTAAGAGCGAGTCAGGTATGATAAATTATGAAATCTGGCTTGATAATGGCAATGATGAATTGGCAGCCGAAGCAAAGATATCAGCTATGGGAAGTCAGATATCGGTAAAAATTGATGTCAAGGATCCTGAAGGCAATCCAAACGGTACCATCAGTGTAAATGCTATGGGTGAAATCGTGGATGTAACCTTTGATTCAACTGTTACAGACAAAAATGATGAAAAGGGTGCAGATATTAATATCGAAGCAAAATACAATGCTGAAACAATGTTCAAGGGTAGCGTAAGTATCAGTGAGAATCTTACCAATAACTCAGCATCTGATATAGACAGCTCAGTTAAGGTATATGACATATGTGCTATGTCACAAAATGATTTTATGACTATGGTGCAGGATAATATGTACGCTATAAATGAATGGGCAACAAGAATATCACAGAATCCTATCCTTGCCGGCATGATGGGTGGTATCGTCGGCGATATCGGTATGGATGATATCGATGACATAGATGACATAGATGATATCGACGACACTGATGATGATTCAGAAGATGATATCGATGACGACGAAGCAGAGGATATGACACTTATAGATTCAGACGGAAATTCTGTAAAGATTATCAAATCTTTAGATGGTATGGAATGTGATTATTCAAGTGAGTACTCTGTTGATTTTTCAAATGACAGCTATGATTTATCTGTTGACTATGAGCTTGAAAGTTCATACTGGTATGATACTCCTTTAGATGTTGTAAAGGATATGTATGTACCTGAAGATGATGAGTATTCAACATATGAATTCCCTGCACAGGAGATGGGCGTTTCGCTTGACTTTGAGGATACAACTGTCTACTATTCTATGTGCCATATAATTGAGACGAGCAAAGATGATAATTATACTTCTGAATATAAGAGATACCAATTTGTAAGAGAAGTAAAAGATGGAGTTTACCTTGTAGCGGATATATATATCTATCCTGAATCAGATAAGTTTAATGCAACTGCCGAGGAGCTTGCACAGGTACTTTCATCACAGAACTACAGTGTTCAGTAAAACATTTGAATAACGTATTTTATCATGCACAACGCGCGTTATGTTTAACGTGCGTTGTGTTTTTATATGGGAAATTTCCAAAAAATCCGTTGAAATCAGTTCCCTGTTCGGCTACAGTATAAAAATATCATTATTATACAAAGCGTGTGCTAAAACTATTTAGAACGTAAAGCCAAGAAGATGTTGTTATTTTCTACTTTTTATACATTTTTATTTTATCATTTACATTCATCAAATTTTCTTTGCAGTTAGCGTCAGATTTTGTTATAATATATGTGTTTTTTATGCCCTGTGCAGGGTGAAGAACACGAGTAGGCATGCCGATACAAGCATGGAAGCCGTTTATGATGTGGCTGGCGAGACACAACCACAAATGTGTATGTGGCAAAAGAAATTTATAAGAAAGGGGCTTGACATACCTTTGTACTGACCCATGCACCGAAAAATGACAGAGAGAATGAGTAAATGCAGAAATGATGGAAGAGCGAAATGAGAGAAATGAAGAGGAACCGCCATAAGGGTAAGGGAGGCGGGATTGTCAAAGGCATTTTGTCGTTTGCTATGACACTTGCCATGGTTTCCGGCACGCTTTCGGGGATGCCCTTTGTGATGACGGCAAGGGCGGAGAGTGCGGCATCGGAAAAGACCATTACCGGTCTTGGCACGAGCGCCATCACGAACCCGGTTCAGCCGGCGGGTACAACGGATGGATAGAAAGGAAGCTATGTATATTATGGAAAATACGACGGCATGAATCCTACGAGATACCGCGTGCTGGATAAAGCTTCGACTGACTTCGGAGTAGAGGGTGGAAGTCTCTTCTTGGATTGCGATAGTACACTTTATAATGCGAAGTTTGATAATGACGGAAGTGCAAATGAGGATGCAAAGTAAAGAAACAATATAATACATTTAAAATGATTTCGACCGGAACAGGTGAAATGTTTCATAATTATTTGACATGGAGTGTATAAAACCTTGTTCCGGTTGAAATTTTTTATTGGAGTATATCAAATATCGTTTCGGTCGAAATTTTTTATTGGAGTATATCAAATATCGTTCCGACCGAAATTTTTATTGGAGATATAAAAGATTGTTCCGGTCGAAATTTTTATAATTCAGTTTACATAATCTCCTATAGTTTACATAAAAATGACACTATTTGTGTCATTTGTGTTTTTATATTGATTTTTGCTTTTACATGGTGTAAGGTCATTTTAAAGCAGATTATTCTATATATTTTGGATCCGAAAATATTTTTAAATTCTTGCTTTTATTTCATATTAAAACCCGGAGAGTAAGGTAACCTGTTGTTTTTGTACGCTTTTTTAAGCAAAA